>NZ_PEGG01000242.1 GCF_002737765.1 Caulobacter sp. B11
GTGACGGCGGCGGTGGGGCTCGCGGCCTTCTTCAGACGAGGAAGCCAGGTCTTAGCGCCCTTGGCCGGGGGCAGGGCGCTGTTGAAGTAGGGGTCCTGCTCGAGCTTCATCTCCTTGACCACCCGGGCGGCCAGGGAGCGAGACTTCATCACCTCGACCTCGGTGTCGACGGTCGCGGAGTCGGCGGGAAGACCCGACAACACCGCGCTCATGTCGGTGACCTGCTCCTTGCGCATGTCGAGCATGACCTGCGCCGTGGCGGTATAGAGGGGCGTCAGTTGCAGGGTGAACAGCACCACCGCCACCAGCACCACCACCACCACGGCGGCGAACAGCGTGAAGCGACGCCGGAACGTGGCGATCGCGACGTTCAGGTCAAAAGACAACGCTCCGGCGTCTTGAGCCGGAGCGTTGGGATTTTCAAAACTAGCGGCGTTCATCTGTACTCGCAGAGCCGTTTATACTGAGCCGCTTTGACGACTTAGAACTGAAGCGACAGGGACCCGGTCACCTTGTTGTCGGTGAAGTCCGAGCCTTGGTTCAGGCCGGTGGATTCCTGCTTCAGGTAGCTGTAGCCGAGCACGACGCCGACATTGCGGGTGACTAGATAGGTGCCCGAAGCGCTGAAGCTGCGACGCTTGTCGGCGCGATCGACGCCCTCATAGTCGTCCTTGCCGTATCCAGCCTGGGCGCCCAGCAGCAGGTTGCGCATCAGTTCATGATCGACGGCGACGCCGAAATTGCTCGAGACGAAGCCCTGCGAGCCGGCCGCCGTGGCTTCTTCGATCGAGCGCGAGCCGTTGATGCTCACAGTGGTCAGTTCGGTGGGGAACCACTCGACCCGACCCCGGGCGCTGGCGCCGTCGATGTCGGCGAACAGGGGGTTGTCGTAGGACTGCTTCATGTAGCCGGCCTCGACTTCGCCGCGCAGGGCTTGGGAGAGGTCGAAATTGGCGCCCACCGTCGTCACATAGCCGTCGGAGTCGCGATTATCGGCCGGGGTGTTGGCCACATAGTCGCGCGTGTTGCGCACGGCGCTGACAAACAGGGCCGTATCGGGGCTGACGGCGTATTCAAGCTTCAGGCCGGCGGCGGTTTCGTCGCGGTTCCGGAAGCGTTGCGACAGAACGCCGCCGCCAACCTTGGTGCCGTCGTCATAGTCGAAGGTCTTGGTGTCCAACTTGCCGGTGGCGCGCAGGCGGTTGAATTCCTTGACGCCCGAGACGCCGAGCGACGAGACGGTGTAGCTGACCGGCTCGGCGGAGGCCGAGGGCGAGGTCGGGGCGGTGCGCGGCTCAATCAGCGACTGGTATTGCGCGTTGCCGGTCAGGAAGGTTCCGCGCGAGACATCGACGCGGCCATTGCCGGAGACCGTGTATTCCTCGGAGTTCTCGTCGCTGTTGTCGGCATAGCGCGAGACCGTGCTCGAGGCGTAGAGGCCCAGGGCGTGGCGCGACCAGTTGGAGCGCAGGGCCACTTCCGGCTTGATGCGCCAGATGGTGTCGGAGGTCTCGCCGGCGGCGACGGCATAGATGTTGTCATCGGCGACGAGGTCGACTGTCGCGCGCGGGTACAGCGTGAAGCCGCCCATCTTTTGACCCATGGCCTCGTATTCGGGACGCGGGCGCTGCTTGACGCTGGTGTTCTTGTCACGGCTGAAGCTGCTGCCGACATCCTGGGCGGACGCCGCGATCGGCATGCCGACCAGAACGGCCGCCGCGGCCGAAGTAAGAAGAACTAAACGCATTGCTTTATCCCCAGTATCGCTTCGGGCCGTCCACCTAATGGGCACGACATTGATCGAGAAAGATTTTTGACTAAGAGCCGCAATAGGCGCCGATGACGCCCGCGCAAGGATCGTAAGGCGCCGGTGCGGTGGGCGTGGTTGACCCGGTGGCGCTGTCGCCCGAAGACGGGGTGGTTGCGCCCTGCAGGCTGACCAGAATTGAAACATTGCCGCTGCCGTCGGTCACGTTGGTGACGGTGACGGATTGGCCCGTGGCTTCGGCCTGAGCGACCACGACCGGCGCGCTGGCCACCGTTTGCGCCATCTGCGGCGACACATCCGCGGCGACCGAAACCGCGACGCCGGCGCTGATCGTGCCATTGCCCACCGCGGTGATCAGGGCGGCGGCGATCAATGTCGGCGAGGCGCCGCTTTCCGCCAGTGCGGCGGCGATGGCGGCCTGCAGGGTGGCCTGCTTTTGGGCCGGGGACATCCGGGCGAAGCCGGGGGTGCGCGCGGCGGAAGCGGCGGCGGCGGAAATCGAGGCCTGCAACGACGCCGCCGTCGCGGGTGGCGGGCTTTGCGCCATGCCGGCGGCCGGAGCCATTGAAGTCAGGCCCAAGGCCAGGCAGGCGGCGATCGCGCCGAATCGATGACGGGTCATGGTTTAGTCCCCTGCTGTCGTTGCTCTGGTCTTACGGCCTGAAAGGCCCGACCGCTAGCCAAAGTTGCTCGCTAAGGTCGAGCCGCGGCAAATTGTCTGTTAACTATCGCACACCGGCTTTTTTAGAGGCAAGAGCGACGCACCCATCTTAGGCGGTTTGTGATGGGATGATGCAAAATCGTGACGACTTGTATTTGATCCGTCGCAAATCGCTTGCCCCCAAAAACAAGACACAGGCAATATTAGCAGCGATTTTGGTCACTGCTCTGCCTGAAATCATCGAAATCGGCTACGCCTGATCACTGCAGGCTTTGGCACGGTCGCTGCCAAAAATTCGGCGTGTGGCGAAGGCTTTGGTCGTTCGTGATTTGCAGTGTGTCGCGCCTTGGCGGAGCATAGGCTTGACCAACTGTTGCCTGTCCAGCCCCAGGACAGGGGGGCGATCAGGTCTGGTCGGCGAACGCGATCAAACCAAGGAAGCGGGCGCTCGGACCGGAACGCTCGCGGCTAAACGCCTTGGAGAGCGTTGAAAGCTTCAGATGTGTGGGGCAATTAGGCGATCAGGCGGTCCGGCTTGGCGCGGATAGGCCCAGGTCCATGGCGGCGACGATGTTTGGTAAGCTCTTTGGTTCGAAACCAAGATCGGGTTCCCCCGGCCGCGACGCGGGTGGGCGGGTCGTCTATGCGATCGGCGATGTCCACGGCCAGCTTGATCTTCTCGACGGCCTGCTGGACCAGGTCGCCGAGGATTATAATCAGCTGGACCGTCAAGATGGCCCGGTTCTGGTGCTCCTGGGCGACTATTGCGACCGCGGCGTTCAGACCAAAGGCGTCATTGATCGCTTGATCATGCTGCAGGACGTGGCCCTGTCCCACAGCGTCTATGACATTCGTCTGCTGATGGGCAATCACGAGGAAACCCTGCTGTCCTTCCTCGAGGACTCGAGCGTGGGGCCGGCCTGGCTGGAGTTTGGCGGCGGCGAGACCCTGATCTCCTATGGTTTGCCGCGGCCGCGCGGTCGCGGCGATCCGGAGCAATGGGAGGCTGTGCGCGAGGCCTTTGTCGCGGCTCTGCCCGACAAGCATCGCCTCTTCCTGTCGCGGCTGGAGCTGAGCGCCACCTATGGCGACTATCTGTTTGTCCATGCCGGCGTGCGTCCAGGGGTCGCGTTGGAGCGCCAGACCGCCCAGGATCTGTTGTGGATTCGCAATGAGTTTCTCGACTGGCCCCATGGCCTGCCCATGACCGTCGTCCATGGACATACGCCCGTCGAGGCGGCCTTTGTCGGGTCCGATCGGATCAATGTCGACACCGGAGCCTATGCGACGGGCGTCCTGACGGCGGTTCGGCTTGGGGCGGGGCCGCCCCATCTGGTCCAGTTTCGAAAGGGTGCGGCCAACTGACTGGGCGGGTTGTCGGCTCGCTGACCACGTGCAATGTCACCCTTCAGGTTGTTCGCAAGGTGAGAGCCTTTTCGATGCGTAGCGTTATTCAATCCCTCCGAAATCTTGGACTAGCGGCCGCCCTTGGTCTGATGACCCTGGGTCTGGGCGTGTCGTCGGTCAGCGCTCAGGTCGCGACTCCGCCGCCTGTCGCGCCGACCGTCGCCGAGGCCCCCGTCACGCCGGCCTCGCAGTTCGACTATCTGCTGGGTCCAGCGACAAGGTTCGGGTCACGGTCTATGGCGAGCCGTCGCTGTCGGGCGAATTCTTCGTGACCGGCAGTGGACTGGTGTCCTTGCCGCTGATCGGCGAGGTCAAGGCCGCCGGCCTGACCCTGGGCCAGTTTCAGACCGCCGTGCAGGCCGCCCTCAGCGACGGCTACCTGAAGGAGCCTCGGGTCAATGCCGAGGTGCTGACCTTCCGTCCCTTCTATATCCTGGGCGAGGTCACCAAGCCCGGCACCTATCCCTATAACGGCGGGCCTGACGGTGTTTGAACGC
>NZ_PEGG01000243.1 GCF_002737765.1 Caulobacter sp. B11
ATCTGTAGCCCCACCCCTCGCCCTGCTGGTGACCGAAGGCGGGACCCGCCGGCTGGCGGCCGTCGTCGACGAGGCCGCCGCCGGCTTTGGTCTGTTTCCCGGCCAGAAGGCCGCCGACGCCGCGGCCCTGTGCCCGGACCTCGTCACCCACGACCATGACCCGGACGGCGACCAGGCCGCCCTGGAGGCCCTGAGCGACTGGTGCGTGCGCTTCTCGCCGGCCGTGGCGCTGGACGGGACCGACGGTCTGTTCCTCGACATCAGCGGCGCCGACCACCTGTGGGGCGGCGAGGCGGCGATGATGGACGACCTGCTGACCCGCATGGCCCGTTGGGGCGCCCCGGCCCGGGCCGCCATCGCCGACACGCCCGGGGCGGCCTGGGGCCTGGCCCGCTATGGTCCCGACCGCACCATCGCGCCGCCGGGCGGGCAGGGGGCGCTGCTGGCCGGCCTGCCGGTGGCGGCCCTGCGGCTGGACGCCGACGCCCAGGCCCAGCTGCCGCGCCTGGGCCTGTTCCAGGTCGGCCAGCTGCTGGCCCTGCCGCGCGGCCAGCTGGCCAGGCGGTTCGGAACCGGAACCCTGCTGCGCCTCGACCAGGCCCTGGGCGAGGCGCGCGAGGCCCTGGCCTTTCGCCGGCCGCCCAGCGCCTGGTTCGACCGCCTGGCCTTCGCCGAGCCGATCAGTGTCGGCGACGATCTGGCGCGGGCCAGCGGCGACGCCCTGGCCCTGATCTGCGCCCGGCTGGAGGCCGAGGGCCAGGGCGCCCGGCGCTTCGAGGTGGTGTTTCACCGGCTCGACGGCCAGGCCCATGCCGTGCGGGTGGGCCTGTCGCGGCCCGGACGCGACGCCCGCCGCATCGCCCGGCTGTTGGCCCCCAAGCTGGATGTCGTCGATCCGGGCTTCGGGATCGAGATCGTCACCGTCCAGGCCGACGGGGTCGAGACCCTGTCGGCCGTGCAGCACGGCCTGGACGCCCAGGACGGGGCGGGCCTGGAGGACGGGCTGGCCCCGCTGGTCGATCGGCTGATCAATCGCCTGGGCGAGGACCGGGTCTGGCGGGCCGAGCCGTTTCAGAGCCACGTGCCCGAGCGCTCCGTCGTCCGGCGCCCGCCCCTGGCCAAGGGGGCAGGCGAGGTCTGGGATCCGGCCCGGCCGCGTCCGGCCCGTCTGCTGCGTCGGCCCGAGCGCATCGAGGTGGTGGCCCAGCTGCCCGACGAGCCGCCGGCCCGCTTCACCTGGCGCGGCCGGCCCCATCGCGTGCGTCACGCCGAGGGTCCCGAGCGCATCGGCCAGGAATGGTGGCGCAAGGCCTTCGACCAGATCGGCCCGACCCGGGTGCGCGACTATTACCGGGTCGAGGACGAGGCCGGCGGCCGCTTCTGGATCTTCCGCGCCGGCCTCTATGGCGGGCCCGACGAGCCGAAATGGTGGCTGCATGGTCTGGGATGACCCCCCTCCGGCCCTCCGGGCCACCTCCCCCAAGGGGGGGATCTAAGCCGAGCAGATGCTCCCCCTCTGGGGGAGCTGTCCCGAAGGGACTGAGGGGGTTCGCCCCATGACCCGGGCCTATGCCGAGCTGCAGGCCACCAGCAACTTCTCGTTCCTGCGCGGGGCGTCCCAGGCCAGCGAACTGATGCTGACGGCCGAGGCCTATGGGCTGAAGGCCGTAGGGGTGGTGGACCGCAACAGCCTGGCCGGGGTGGTGCGGGCCTGGACGGCGGCCAAGGCCCTGAAGGTGCGGGCCCTGACCGGCTGCCGGCTGGACTTCGAGGACGGCACGCCGAGCCTGATCTGCTACCCGACCGACCGCGAGGCGTTCGGGCGGCTGACGCGGCTGCTGACCGTCGGCCAGAGGCGGGCCAAGAAGGGCGAGTGCCACCTGTTCTGGAAGGACTTCCTGGAGCATGCCGAGGGCCAGCTGGGCCTGGTCGTGCCGCCCGAGCGGCTGGACGCGGCCTTCGAGACCGATCTGACGCGCATGGCCGGCGACCTGCGCGGCCGGGTCTGGCTGGCCGCCAGCCGCCCCTATGCGGCCCAGGACCTCAAGCGCCTGGCCCATCTGGCCCAGCTGGCCCGCGACGCCCGCGCCCCGATGGTCGCCACCAATGACGTGCTCTATCACGCCCCCGAGCGGCGGCCGCTGCAGGACGTGCTGACCTGTATCCGCGAGCACTGCACGATCCACGAGGCCGGCTTTCGCCTGGAGGCCAACGCCGAGCGGCACCTGAAGACCCCGACCGAGATGGCCCGGCTGTTCGAGCGCTGGCCCGAGGCGATCGAGCGCACGCTGGAGATCGTCGCGCGCATCGACTTCGACCTGGGCCAGCTGCGCGAGGAATATCCCGACGAGCCCGTGCCGGCCGGCAAGAGCGCCATGCAGCACCTGACCGACCTGACCTGGGCCGGCGCGGCCTGGCGCTATCCGGCCGGGGTGCCGCCCAAGGTCGCCAAGCAGTTGGGCGTCGAATTGGCCCTGATCCACAAGATGGACTACCCCAACTATTTCCTCACCGTGCACGACATCGTCCAGGAGGCCCGGCGGATGGGCATCCTGTGCCAGGGGCGCGGCTCGGCGGCCAATTCCTCGGTCTGTTTCTGCCTGGGGGTGACGGCCATCGACCCCACCCAGCACCGGCTGCTGTTCACCCGCTTCATCTCCGAAAACCGCAACGAGCCGCCGGATATCGACGTCGATTTCGAGCATGAGCGGCGCGAGGAGGTGATGCAGTACGTCTATCGCCGCTATGGCCGCGACCATGCCGCCATCTGCGGCACGGTGATCCATTACCGCCCGCGCAGCGCCATCCGCGACGTCGGCAAGGCCCTGGGCCTGACCGAGGACGTCACCGCCATCCTGGCCAACACCGTCTGGGGCAGCTGGGGCGGCGGCGTGCCCGAGGACCACATCCGCCAGACGGGCCTGGACCCCGACAATCCCGAGATCAGCCGCGCCGTCGCCCTGGCCACCGCGCTGATCCAGTTCCCCCGCCACCTGTCGCAGCATGTCGGCGGCTTCGTCCTGACTAAGCGCCGGCTGGATGAGACCGTGCCGATCGGCAATGCGGCGATGAAGGACCGCACCTTCATCGAGTGGGACAAGGACGATATCGACAGCCTGGGCCTGATGAAGGTCGATATCCTGGCCCTGGGCATGCTGACCGCCATCCAGCGCGGCCTGAAGATGCTGGCCGCC
>NZ_PEGG01000244.1 GCF_002737765.1 Caulobacter sp. B11
GCAGGTGCTCGGCAATCAGGTGGTGATGGGCGCACACGACGGGCGCCGACATTGCCGGCTTCCTGGGAAAGGAGGCTGGGCGCGGGCCTTTGTGACGCCCATCCTACGCCCCTGGCTCGAGCAACTGGCGACGCTCCCGAGCGATGTTCCGTTCGAATTCGACGGCTGGGACGCCTATCCCGCCGCGCGTGATCGCATGGACCGGATGTTCGCCGAGACGGGAAGCCGACCGCTGGTGCTGTCGGGCGACAGCCACGCCTTCTGGGTCAATGAACTGCACGACGGCGAAGATCGGCGCGTGGCGGCGGAGCTCGGGGTCACCGCCATCACCAGCAGCAGTCTCGGCAACATGTTGGGCGACGTTGAGCTGGGGCCGGCTTTTTCAAAGGCCTGCCCGGAGGTCCGCTTCTGCCAGCATCTGACGAAGGGGTACGGGCTGGTCACCTTGCGGGCCGACGAAATCCGCATCGACCTGATCGGCATGACCACGGTTCTCGAGCGGAACTATGAGCGGTTCGTCCTGAAATCCTACCGGGTTTCCCCAACCCGCCGGCGGCATCGCGGCGATCGAGGAAATCTAGCGGGGCGGGCGGTCACGACCGATCTTCGACGAAATGTGATCGCCCCACGCTGTCCCGCCAACGGCTGCCATTTGCGCGTTGCCGACAAGGCGCCGCATCGCTGGATGCACCATCGCCACCCCGACATCCGCTTGCGCGAGCGCTGGGGCGTCATTGGCGCCGTCGCCGCACATGGCCACCAGTCGGCCCCGGGCCTGCTCCTCGCGGATCAGCCGCAGCTTGTCCTCCGGGGTGGCTTCGGCCAGGAAGTCGTCGACCCCGGCTTCCGAGGCGATGGCGGCGGCGGTCACCGGGTTGTCGCCGGTGATCATCACCGTGCGAAGGCCCATGCGGCGCAGGTCGGCGAAGCGCTCCTTGACCCCCGGCTTGACCACGTCCTTGAGGTGAATGACCCCGACCAGCACGCCGTTCTCGCTGACCGCCAGGGGCGTGCCGCCCGACCGGGCGATGCGGTCAACTGCGGCGGCCAGTTCGGTCGGGACCATCTTGGGGTCGAGAGCCAGGCTGCGATAGACGGCGTCCACCGCACCCTTGCGCCAGGACATCGATCCAGCATCCAGCCCCGACTGACGGGTCATGGCGCTGAAGGCGATTGAGGTCGCCCCGGCCGGAACCTCGACCACGACGCCCTGATTTCTTCCCAGCTCGACGATCGAGCGGCCCTCCGGCGTCTCGTCGGCGAGCGAGGCGCTGACGGCGGCGCGCAGGGCGGCGTCGGGGCGCACGCCGGGGGCGGCGATCACCTCGGTGGCCATGCGGTTGCCGAAGGTGATGGTGCCGGTCTTGTCCAGCAGCAGGGTGTCGACGTCGCCGGCGGCTTCCACCGCTCGGCCCGAGGTGGCCAGGACGTTGACCTTCAGCAGGCGGTCCATGCCAGCGATGCCGACCGCCGAAAGCAGCCCGCCGATCGTCGTCGGAATCAGGGTGATGAACAGCGCGCCCAGCACCAAAGGATCCAGGCTCACGCCTGAGAACTTGCCCAGGCCCAGCAGGGTGACCACGGCGATCAGGAAGATTAGGGTCAGGCCGGCCAGCAGCACGGCCAGGGCGATCTCATTGGGCGTCTTGCGACGGTCGGCGCCCTCGACCATGGCGATCATCCGGTCAAGGAAGGTGTTGCCCGCCTCGGCGGTGACCCGCACCTTGATCCAGTCGGAGACCACGGTGGTGCCGCCGGTGACGGCCGAGCGGTCGCCGCCGCTCTCGCGGATCACCGGGGCGCTTTCGCCGGTGATGGCCGCCTCGTTGACGCTGGCCATGCCCTCGATGATCTCGCCGTCGGTCGGAACGACATCGCCGGCCTCGACCAGGATCACCTCGCCGACCACCAGCTTGTGGGCGGGGGTGGGAATGATCGTCCCGGTCTTGTCGTCGATGATCAGCTTGGCCTTGGTGGTGACGCGGGTGGCGCGCAGGCTGTCGGCCGCCGCCTTGCCGCGCCCTTCGGCGACGCTTTCGGCCAGGTTGGCGAACAGCACCGTGGCCCACAGCCAGCCGGCGATCTGGATCGCGAAGCCCGCCGACTGATGGTCGACGATCGCCGCGATCGCCGAAACGGTCGACAGCAGGGCCACGATCCAGGTGGTGAAGATCACCGGATTATTGGTCAGCCGGCGCGGGTCCAGCTTGACGAAGGCGTCCTTGGTCGCCCGCAGCAGCACGGCGGAGGACAGGCCGCCGGCCAGGGTGGCCGACTTGGGTCGGCCCTCCCCGAGGGTGGGTTCTAGGGTGGTCATGTCAAATCGCCTTTGCGATCAGCTGTGTCAGTGGACGCTGGCGACCGCGGCGAGCGCCTGGAAGTGCTCGACGATCGGACCCAGGGCCAGAGCGGGGAAGAATTGCAGGCCGCCCAGGATCAGGATCACCCCGATCAGCAGGCCGATGAACAGGCCGCCATGGGTCGGCAGGGTCCCGGCCGACGGCGCCAGCTTGGGCTTGGCCGCCAGGCCGCCGGCGATGGCCAGAACCGCGACGGCGGGGACGAAGCGGCCCAGCATCATCGAGATCCCCAGGGTGGTGTTCCACCACGGCGCATTGGCTGTCAGGCCAGCAAAGGCTGAGCCGTTATTGGCCGTGGCCGAGGTGTAGCCGTAGAGGATCTCAGACAGGCCGTGCGGGCCGGCGTGCATCAATCCTTTCAAGGCCTCGGGCAGGACGGCGGCTACGCCTGAGAAGCCCAGCATCGAGAGCGGGATCACCAGCACGGCCAGCATGGCCAACTGGATCTCGCGGGCCTCGACCTTTTTGCCGAGATATTCGGGGGTGCGCCCGACCATCAGTCCGGCGACGAACACCGCCAGCAGAGCCATAACGATCATGATGGCGATCCCCGAGCCGATACCGCCGGGCAGGATCTCGCCCAGTTGCATCAGGAACATCGCCACCGCGCCGCCCAGGGGCATCAGGCTGGAATGCATGCCGTTGACCGAGCCGTTGGAAGCGCCCGTGGTCATGGCCGCCCAGGCGGCCGTCGAGGGCGCGCCGAAGCGAACCTCCTTGCCTTCCATATTGACCGAGGCGTCGACATGGGCGGCGACCAGGGCGGGGCCGGCTGGGTCTCGGTGGCATAGATCGCCGCCGCGCCGGCGCTGAGCAGGATCATGGCCGAGATCACCAGGGCGCGGATGTCCTTGCGGGCCATGGCGCTGCGGCCGAAGGCGAAGAAGGCGGCCCAGCCCAGCACATTGATCGACACCGCCGTGATCAGGTTGGTCAGCGGGGTGGGGTTCTCGAACGGGTGGGCCGAATTGACGTTGAAGACGCCGCCGCCATTGATGCCCAGCTGCTTGATGGCTTCCTGGCTGGCGGTGGCGAACAGCGCGATCCGTTGCGGCGCGCCTTCCAGGGTGGTGGCGTCGACGCCCGCGGCGAGCGTCTGGGGCAGACCCAGGGCCACCAGCACCAGCGACAGCACGATGCACAGCGGCAGCAGCACATAGAGGGTGGTTCGCACCAGGTCGGCCCAGAAATTCCCGACGCCCTCGCCGCGATTGGCGACGAAAGCCCTGGCCAGGGCGGCGGCGATGGTCGCGCCGGTGGCGGCCGAGACGAAGTTCTGCACGGTCAGCACCAGCATCTGGCTAAGCGTCGACATCGTGGTCTCGCCGCCATAGCTCTGCCAGTTGGTGTTGGTCACGAAACTGGCGGCGGTGTTGAAGGCCAGATGCGGCGAGAGCCCGGCGAAGCCCTGCGGGTTCAGCGGCAGCCCGCCCTGCAGGCGCAGCACCGCATAGACCATGACAAAGCCCGCCGCGTTGAAGGCCAGCAGGGCCAGGGCGTAGGCGTGCCAGGTCTGGCTCTTCTTCGGGTCAATGCCGCCGGCGGCATAGAACAGGGTCTCGACAGGCCCCAGCACCGGATCCAGCCAGGTGCGCTCGCCGTTCCAGACCCGAGACATGTAAACGCCCAGGGGCCAGGCGATCGCGACCGCCAGGCCCAGGGTCAGGGCGATTTCCGCCCATCCTTGCCAATTCATGGATTTGATCCGTCAGAACTTGTCGGGTCGCAGCAGGG
>NZ_PEGG01000245.1 GCF_002737765.1 Caulobacter sp. B11
GCGCAAATGGGGCGCTATCGGCGCCACCGCAAGGCCCGCCACCTTGCCGCCGGGCGCTTTCAACGTGGCGATTCGGGGCGGGCCGCGGTCAGGTCTTGTCGACAAAGCTGTCGATGACCTTCTTTTCGCCGGCCTTTTCGAAGGTGATGGTCAGCTTGTTGCCCTCGATCGCCTTGATCAGGCCGTAGCCGAACTTGACGTGAAAAACCCGCTCGCCGCGGGTGAAGGCGCTGGCCTGCGGAGCCGAGACGGCGACCAGCCGGCCTTCTCCCTCGATCGGCGCGCCGCGCGCCGAGGATCCGCCCGAACGCCAGGTCGAGCCACGCTCGGCGACGCCGGCCGTGCGTTCCTGGGCCCGCTTCCAGCCGGGGCTGGAATAGCCGGCCCCGCTGCCGCTGAAGGTGTTGGACGGCTCGTCCCAGCGTGAGGCGACGGTCTGCTGCATGCCGGGGCCGCCGCCGTAATAGCCGGTCTCAGAGGCCGCATCGACATGGGCCAGGGGCAGTTCGTCGACGAAGCGGCTGGGCAGTTGGCTGGTCCAGCGGCCATAGACCTGGCGGTTGGCCACGAAGCTGATCCGGGCCTCCTCGCGGGCCCTCGTGATGCCGACATAGGCCAGGCGGCGCTCTTCCTCGAGGCCCTTCTCGCCCTTGTCGTCCATGCTGCGCTGGCTGGGGAAGACGCCTTCCTCCCAGCCGGGCAGGAAGACCAGCGGGAACTCCAGGCCCTTGGCCGCGTGCAGGGTCATGATCCACACGGAGTCGCCGCTGGAGCCCTTGTCGAGGTCCATGACCAGGGCCACGTGCTCCAGATAGCTTTCCAGGGTGTCGAAGGCGCTCATCGACTGGACGAGCTCTTTGAGGTTCTCCAGCCGGGTCTGGCTGGTCGGGCCCTTGTCCAGCCGCAGGGCGTCGGTATAGCCGCTCTCCTCGAGCACGGCCTCCATCACCCTCTGGTGCTCGGTGGTGGCGGCCAGGGCCCGCCAGCGATCCAGGTCGCGCAGGAAGTTGCTCAGGGCCGTTCGGGTGCGGGCCGGCAGGTCATCGCCGCCGATGATCATCCGCGCCGCGTCGATCGTCGACAGGCCCTGCGAGCGGGCGATGTGCAGCAGCTTCTGCACCGAGGTGTCGCCGATGCCGCGCTTGGGGGTGTTGACGATGCGCTCGAAGGCCAGGTCGTCGTCGGGCGACTGGATCAGGCGCAGATAGGCGTGGGCGTCGCGGATCTCGGCCCGTTCGAAGAACCGCGGGCCGCCGACCACCTTGTAGGGGATCTGCAGCATCACGAAGCGCTCTTCGAAGGCGCGCATCTGGAACGAGGCCCGCACCAGGATGGCCATCTGGCTGTACTTGCGGCCGGCCCGCTTGGAGCGCTCGATCTCGTCGGCGATCATCCGGCTCTCGGCCTCGCCGTCCCAGACGCCGCTGACCTTGACCTTCTCGCCGCCCTGTTCCTGGGTCCACAGGGTCTTGCCCAGGCGGCCCTTGTTGGCGTCGATCAGGCCCGAGGCGGCGGCCAGGATGTGTTCGGTCGAGCGGTAGTTGCGCTCCAGCTTGACCACCTTGGCGCCGGGGAAATCGCGTTCGAAGCGCAGGATGTTGTCGACCTCGGCCCCCCGCCAGCCATAGATCGACTGGTCGTCATCGCCGACGCAGCAGACATTCTGACGGCCCTGGCCCAGCAGGCGCAGCCACAGATACTGGGCGACATTGGTGTCCTGATACTCGTCGACCATCACATATTTGAAGCGGCGCTGGAAATCCTCCAGAACGTCAGGATGTCCGGTGAAGATGCTGATATTGTGCAGCAAAAGGTCACCGAAGTCGCAGGCGTTGAGAATGCGCAGCCGGTCCTGATACTGGCGGTACAGGCTGATGCCCTTGCCGTTGGCGAACTCGCCCGCCTCGCTGGTCGGCACCCGGTCGGGGGTCCAGCCGCGGTTCTTCCAGGTGTCGATCAGCCCGGCCATGGCCCGCGGCGTCCAGCGCTTGGCGTCGATATTGTCGGCTTCGATCAGCTGCTTGAGCAGCCGTTCCTGATCGTCATTGTCGATGATGGTGAAGCTGGACTTCAGGCCGACCAGCTCGGCGTGGCGGCGCAGGATCTGGGCGGCCACCGAGTGGAAGGTGCCCAGCCAGCGCAGGCCCTCGGCCTCGGCTCCGATGATGTGGGTGATCCGCTCGCGCATTTCGCGCGCGGCCTTGTTGGTGAAGGTGACGGCCAGCATCTCCCACGGCCGGGCCTTGCCGGTGGCCAGGATGTGGGCCAGGCGCGTGGTCAGGACCCGGGTCTTGCCGGTGCCGGCCCCGGCCAGGACCAGCACGGGCCCCTCGGTCGCCTCGACGGCGGCGCGCTGTTCGGGATTGAGCCCGGTCAGATAGTCGGGCGCCGGGCCGGTCGGGGCCTGGGCTCGGGCCAGATCGGAAATACGCGGGGCGGGAAGGTCGGACGAGTCGGACATGGGAGAACATATGGAGCACGGCCGCCCGTCCGCCAACCTGTCTGGCGCCGGGGCGGGCGGCGAGGGCCGGCTTGGCGGTCCGGAACCCGCCGATCCCGGACCTGGCGGCCGAGCGCGCCGTGTTCAGGCGTCGGGTCCGGCGGTCGCCTGGGCCAGGGCGAAGACCCGGCAGGCCGAGGCCAGCGGCCGTTCGCCCCGTCCGGCGTCGATCCGCTGGATCAGGGTCGCGAGGCTGATCGCCTGGGCGAGGGCCGACTGCTCGAGCACCCGCCAGAACTCCGGTTCCAGCGCGAGCGAGGTGGCGTGGCCGGCCAGGTTGATCGAGCGCTTCTTGAGGCTGCCCATGGGGCGGATCCCGCTTGTTGTCGACCTGGCGCCAATTGCGCTTGAATCATCGTGACGCAGTGTCATCTTCGTTGATCTCGCAGGAGCATGCCGAATGAACGCCGCCGCGCAAGGCCTGGATGCTGGAGGTCTGAAACAGGCCCCGTTCACGCGGCCTGGCCGCGAGGGCTTCAGGCTTCAACCGCTGCGCGCGCTGCGGGCCGTCCGCCGGTTGATCGCCGACAAGGAAGACACCGCCCAGGTGTTCGAGATCATGCGGGCCTGGCCGGGGACGCGATCCCCGGGGCTATGGCCGTCTGCTGGCGACACCGCAGGGCGGTCGCATCGCCTATGAGCGCGAGGAGTTCGCCCAGCGCCTGTCCGACGCGGCCTGGCTGGCCAGCTTTCCGGCCGGAACGGTCGGCGCGGCCTATCGCGACTTCATCGCGCCGCGCGGCCTCTCGGCCGAGGGCCTGGCCGAGGAAAGCCGCAAGGTGGCCGACACCGATATCGACGCGGCCCATCCCCTGGCCTGGTACGCCCGCCGGATGCGTGACGTGCACGATGTCTGGCATGTCTTGACGGGCTACGGGACCGACGCCCTGGGCGAGGTCTGCGTGGTGGCCTTTTCCTATGCCCAGACCCGTAGCCTGGGCTTCGCGGTCATCGCCCTGGCGGGCGCCCGGCAGTTCAGCCGCGCCCGGAACGGTCAGCCCTACGCCAAGGCGGCGCGCGAGGCCTGGCGCAATGGCAAGGCCTGCGCCTGGCTGCCGGCGGTGGACTATCCGGCCCTGTTCGCCCTGCCGCTGGACGAGGCCCGGCGGCAGCTGCGGATCGCGACCAATCCGACCTATCAGGCGATCCCGCCGCATCTGCGCGACCGTTCCACGGTTCACTAGGGCGCGGTCGGCGTACCTGTGTCCGGTTCGCCGCCTGAACACGCTTTAAGCTCATGAAGAGAGAGCCTTCTATCCGGCCCGGATGACTCCATCCGACCTGGAACGGCTCCGGGGCGAGCCCCCGTCGTCTCAGTCCTCGCGCTTGGCCCCGTCGTGGTCGCGCCTGAGCTTGTCGGCGCGGGCGGCGTCCAGGGCCTTGTCGGCCTTGCCGCGACCGAACTTGGCGCGGTTCTCGGCGGCCCGGGTCTTGTCGTCGGCCTTGGTCCGGGCCTTGCGCGCCTTGTTGAGGTTGAGGATTTCCGCCATGCCTATCGTGCCTTGATCGGCCGCAGGATCAGGGTCGACTGCAGCCTCAGGGTTTCGCCGGCCTTCAGAACCACGGGCGCGCGGCCGGGGAAGACGCAGTTCTGCATCGACGGCTCGCGGCGCAGGATCCACTGGCGGATCGGCCGGCCATTGGCCTTGCAGGCCAGGCCGACGGTCCAGGCCGGCAGGCCCGGCTCACGGGCCCAGGCCATGCCCATGGCGGGGCCGGCCGCCACGGCGCCGACGGCGGGGACCACGGCCTTGCCCTCCGAGCCGAAGCTGAGCTTGTCGGTCGCGCCAAGCGGATCGAGAACCCGCCATAGCCCTTGGCGTCGTCACTGCCGGCCAAGGCCAGGCTGTCGGCCCGGGCGGTGATCACCGTCTCGACCTCGATGCGCCGGGCC
>NZ_PEGG01000246.1 GCF_002737765.1 Caulobacter sp. B11
TCTGCTGGAGCCGGGTAACCGCGCCGTCTTGATCAGCCAGATACCTAGGCCGGATGAGACCTGAGGTTCCGTTCGGAGTCAGTAGTGAAAATCAGGTCAGCATACGAAACCGGACCTTCGGTAAACGACATGCCGGAGCGGAGATCGGTCGCTCGGTAGATCCTCCTCCTCTGGGGGCGGTGGCCCGGAGGGCCGGACGGGGTAGCGCGGCACCGGCGTTCAGGCGCGCGCGGAAACCCTCTCTCGATGAGAGAGGGTTCGTGAGGACCCCATCGGGTCGGGTACGCTCGCCCCCCCTACGTCCCCTTCCCCTCCGCCACCCACGCGTCCACCCGCTGCTCCAGCACCGCCAGCGGCAGCGAGCCGCCCAGCAGCACCACGTCGTGGAACTTCCGCTCGTCGAAGCGATCGCCCAGCGCCGTCTCGGCGCGCCGGCGCAGCTCCAGGATCTTCAGCTCGCCGACCTTGTAGGCCAGGGCCTGGCCCGGCCAGGACACGTAGCGGGCCAGCTCGACCTCGATATTGGTGGCCGACAGGGCGGTGTTGTCGGTGAAACAGGCGCGGGCCTGGTCCAGGCTCCAGCGCTTCCAGTGGACGCCCGTGTCGGCGACGAGTCTGCAGGCGCGCCACATCTCGTAGGACAGGCGGCCGAACAGCTCATAGGGGTCGCGATAGATCCCCATTTCCTCGCCCAGCCATTCCGAATAGAGCCCCCAGCCCTCGCCATAGGCGTTGAAATACAGGCCCTTGCGGAAGGCCGGGACGCCGGTCTGTTCCTGGGCCAGGGCGGTCTGGATGTGGTGGCCGGGCGCGCCCTCGTGCAGCACCAGGGCCGGCAGCTCATAGAGGGCCCGCTGGTCCAGCTGTGAGGTGTTGATCATCAGGCCGCCGGCCCGGCCGGTCTTGGGGTCGCCGCCGAAATAGCGGCCGGTGGTGTAGCCCTGCTCGATGCTGGACGGCACCGGGCGCACGCCATAGGTCAGGCGCGGCAGGGTTCCGAACCGGGCCGGCAGCTGGTCGTCGGCGCGCTTGGCGATCTCGCTGGCCTTTTCCAGCAGCTGCTGGCGGCTGGTGGCGTAGAAGCGCGGATCCTGGCGCAGGAAGGCGATGAAGGCTGGCAGGTCGCCCTGGAAGCCGGTCTGGACCATCACCGTCTGCATGCGGGCCCGGATGCGGCGCACCTCGGACTGGCCGAGGTCGTGGATCTGGTCGGGCGTCAGGTCGGTGGTGGTGTGGCGGCGGGCCAGGAAGGCGTAGTAGCGCGCCCCGTCCGGCAGGTCGGCGGCGGCGAGGCTGGTCGCGGCCCTGGGCGCATACTCGGTCTCCAGGAAGGTCACGAAGCTGGCCCGGGCCGGGGCCACGTCGCGGGCGATCGCCGCCTCGCCCCGGGCCAGCAGGGCGGCGCGGCGCTCAGGGGGAATGGAGGCCGGCAAGGCCCGCAACGGGGCCAGCAGCGGTTCCTGCGCCAAGGGCGTGGCGGCGGCGCGGCGGGCCCGCTCCAGCACGCCGGCGACCGTGGGACGGGCCTGGACGAAGCCGTCCTGGATCCCGCGCCGGGCATTGGCCAGGTTGGCGGCGTACCAGTCCGGGACCTTGGCCAGCAGGGCCAGCCAGCGCTCGGCCTCGGCCTCGGTGCGCAGGGTCATGCCGCTGGCGCGGTACAGCAGGATGACATCGAAGCCGCCGTCGCTGTTGAACGGCATCCGCGATTCGTCGAAGGCCAGGGCCGCGACCCGCTCGTCCAGGCTCCAGGCCAGCAGGGCGTGGGTCAGGCGCTGATCGGGGGTCAGGGCGGCCAGATCGACCTGGGCCAGGGCGGCCTTGGCCTGGGCGTACTGCACCCGGCGCCGGGCGTCGGCCTTGGGGCCCACCTCGGGAAGGCTGAACCGCGCCGAATCATCAGCCCCGCTCTCGCCGTCGTCCTCGCCGGGGCCCGTCGCCTCATAGGCCGTCACCGCCTGGGCCAGGCGGTCCGAAGCGGTCGGCGGCGCGGCCAGGGCGGCGCTGGTCATCAGCACAGCCAGGCCGGCGCCGGCCAGCAGACGGGTGAAGTTTCGCATCCGACGCGCTCCGCGACCTTGATGGTCGAAGCGTTTAGATCAGGATTTGGCGCGCCGCCAAACAGGTCCGCAAAGCCGCGGCGAAGCGCGGCGGCTCTGGATCTTCATGTTCGGGGAAAGCGGCGGGGCCCGGCCAGGGCCCGAAGGAGAAATCATGGAGCGGGCGAAGAGATTCGAACTCTCGACCCCAACCTTGGCAAGGTTGTGCTCTACCACTGAGCTACGCCCGCATCCGGGATTTCTCGGGTCTCGTTCCACCCTCCGAACCTTGGAGAATGGAGCGGGCGAAGAGATTCGAACTCTCGACCCCAACCTTGGCAAGGTTGTGCTCTACCACTGAGCTACGCCCGCATCGAAGGAGGCTCTAGAAGCCCCCGCGACGAGGAGGCGGCTTATGGCAGAGGCCCTCGCGATTGGCAAGCGGGGAGACGGGGGAAGATGGGGAGAAGTGGTTGCGGCCCCCGCGCCCTCTTGCGCCGCGCGGCGTTTCATCCGCTCATTCCCTCCTGAATCGCTTGGGATCGAACCGTCTTGCGTCTGTTTGTCTATGGTCTGGGATATGTCGGCGAGGCCTTCGCCGAGGCGCTGAGGGCGCGCGGCTGGAGCGTGGCGGCGACCGCGCGCGGGGCCGATCGGGTCGCGGCGCTGCGGGCCCGGGGCGTCGATGCGGTCGAGGCCGGCGACACGGCCGCCCTCACCGCCGCCCTGGCTGACGTCACCGCCGTCCTGGTCACCGCCCCGCCGACCGCGACGGCTGTCCGGGCCTGCGCGGGACCTGATCCCGGCCCTGGCCGCCGCCAACGCCTTTCCCGACTGGATCGGCTATCTGTCGACCACCGGCGTCTATGGCGACTTCGAGGGCCGCTGGGTGTTCGAGAGCTCGCCGCTCAGGGCCCAGTCGGTCGAGGGGGCCCGCCGGGTCGGGGCCGAGCGCGACTGGCGCCAGGTCGGTCGCGGCATGGGCCTGACCGTGACCAGCTTCCGCCTGCCCGGCATCTATGGCCCCGGCCGCAGCGCCTTCGACCGCCTGCGGGCCGGCGAGGGGCGCCGCATCGTCAAGCCGGGCCAGGTGTTCTCGCGCATTCACCGCGACGACATCGTCAGCGGCCTGCTGGCCTCGCTGGACCAGCCGCGGGCCGGGGGATCTACAATCTCTGCGACGACGAACCGGCCCCGCCGCAGGACGTCATCGAATATGCCGCGCGCCTGCTGGGCGTCGCCGTGCCGCCCGACCTGCCGTTCGACGCCCTGGGCCTGTCGCCCGCCACCCGCCGCTTCTATGCGGAGAACAAGCGGGTCTCCAACGCCCTGGCCAAGGCCGAACTGGGCTGGCGGCCACAGTATCCGACCTATCGCGAGGGCCTGGCGGCGATCCTGGCGGCGGGCGGCTGAAGGCTGGTGGGCCTCGAGCGCCTGCGGGTCCGTCCCCGTCCTTCGACCAGCTCAGGATGAGGGCTACTTAAGCGGCCGTTCAGTCGAAAGCCTCACCCTGAGCCTGTCGAAGGGCGAGGTTTTCAGGCCGAGGCCGGTAGGGGAACACGGCGCGAAGTCCACGAACTCGCAGCCCCGCCGCTCAGTCCTCGTCCGGCGTCCCGGGACGCTCCACCAGGCCGGTCGCCTCGATCGCCGCGGCCCCGCGCATGCGCGCCGCCCGGGCCAGGCGGCGGTCGACCAGGTCGCCGACCTCCTCGGCCGCCAGGCCGCGCGCCTCGTCGACCGCCGCGACGAGGCGTTGCAGGTCCTGGGGCCGCGACAGGCGGTGGTCGCCGTCCTTGATCAGGCTGAACACCACGTCGTCGCCCTTCAGGGCATGGGCCAGTTCCAGGGCGTGGGTCCAGG
>NZ_PEGG01000247.1 GCF_002737765.1 Caulobacter sp. B11
GTCGCAATGGGACCGGAGCAAGGCGCCGCGCGCAAGGTTGCGCAGTCGAACACCAAGCGTCGCCATAACGACACAGGTGGGGTGAAGGCTCCCGTACCTGTCAAAGTTTTAAGGTGCACTGCAGCGCGCCATGGGTGGGGATGGCGTGGGAATGTGTTAGAAAGGGTGCTGGCAGCATGATCCGCCTGGGGTTTGTTGCGTAGCTACGCCGTCTCCAATCCGCCACGCTTCTGGACTCAACTGCCCCGCATGACCTTCTGGCGCAACATCGCGAGCATCGCCGCCCGGCGGTTGGACCTGGCCGAGTGCCCGGACTGTCCGGCCGGCCTGCCCGGTCAGGATCCGGCGTTCTCAACGGCGGTGACCGCGCTCGGGGCCAAGCTGGCCAAGGCCGACGGAGCGGCCGACGGGCACGAATTCGCCGCCTTCGCCGAGGTCTTCCACCCCGACCCTGCCTCGGAACAGAACATCCACCGGCTCTACGATCTGGCGCGGCAAACGACCCACGGCTTCGAAAGCTACGCCAAGCGGCTGGCCAAGCGTTATCGCACCTGTCCGCAGTTGCTCGAGGATGTGCTGGACGGCCTGTTCCACATCGCCAAGGCCGATGGCGCGGTGACCCAGGACGAGATGAACTATCTGGAGCGGGTGTCGGATCTGTTTGGTCTCTCGCCCCTGTCGTTCCGGCGCCTCAGCGCCACCCATATCGGGGCCGGGGCGGACGATCCCTACACGATCCTCGCCGTGCCGCATGACGCAGAGGACGCCGTGGTCCGCAGCGCCTGGAAGACGGCCCTGTCGGCCGCGCACCCTGATCGCGCCCGGGCCCGCGGTCTGCCGGCGGAGTTCATCGAGGTGGCGGAGGCCAAGTCGGCGGCGATCAACGAGGCCTTCACCACGGTGATGCGCGAACGGCGCGACCTGGGTCTGGCGGCGGTGGGCTGACGGAAATTCGCTTGGCTGAACGCCTGGCCGGGTGTTCAGTTGACGTTCAGAACTTGTGACCCATCTTAGTACCGTAGCCGGCAAGGACGATGATCATGATCACGAGCGCCACGGGTAATGGTTCGGCCTTGCGCGCCATCGGCGTTCTGCTCGGCGCGGTCGCCACCTCGATCGCTGTGGCCGTGACCGCCGTCTTGGCCGTGATGTTCGCCGCGACCCTGGTGGTCATCGGTTTCATGGGCGCGGCCCTGCTGGGTTTGACCGCCTTCGCCCTGCGCGCCCGCCGCACCGGCGCCGCCCGGGCCGCCGCCGCGACCGGCGATCCCACCCTGATCGAGGCGCGTAACACGGGCGGCCATTCCTGGGTGGCCTACGGCTGGAACGAGCGGCGCTAGGAACAGCCTTCGTCCGGCGAACCTGGCGCCGACTGACCCTGGGTCAGCCAACCAAGGCCTTGCTCTCCGCCTCGCCATCCCCGACACTGCCTTCAAACAAGCGTTTGGGAGGCGAGCATGATTGGTGTCGTGGCGACGTTGAAGGTCCAGGTCGACAAGGCCGGTGACTTCGAAAAGGTGTTCCTCGATCTGGCGGCCAAGGTGAAGGCCAATGAGCCGGGTTGCCTGATGTACCAACTGACCAAGAGCAAGACCGAGGCCGGGACCTATAAGGTGCTCGAGTTGTACGCCTCGATGGATGACCTCAAGGCCCACGGCGGCACCGACTATTTCAAGGCCGGCGGCGTGGCCATGGGCCCGTTCATGGCCGGTCGTCCCGAGATCGAATATCTGGACGCGGTGGAGTAGCCACCATGGATCTCGCCTTCTCAGCCGAAGACCTGGCCTTCCAGCAGGAGGTCCGCGACTGGATCGCCTCCGCCTATGACGAGGATCTGCGCCGGCAGATGAGCCAGTCCAAGAACGGCTATCTGGACAAGGCCGGTCAGGTGAAGTGGCAGAAGAAGCTGTTCGAACGCGGCTGGGCGGCGCCCGATTGGCCGGTCGAGTGGGGCGGCGCCGACTTCACGCCGTCGCAACGTTACATCTTCAACATGGAACTGAGCCTGGCCGGCACGCCCAATCCCTCGCCCATGGGCCTGAAGATGTGCGCGCCCGTGGTCCTGGCCTTCGGCACCGACGAGCAGAAGCGCCAGCACCTGCCGTCGATCCTGTCGTCGGACATCTGGTGGTGCCAGGGCTATTCCGAACCCGGCTCGGGCTCGGACCTGGCCAGCCTGCAGATGAAGGCCGAGCGCGACGGCGACGACTACATCCTCAACGGCTCCAAGATCTGGACCACCCAGGCCCAGTGGGCCGACTGGATGTTCTGCCTGGTGCGTACCTCGACCGAGGGCAAGCCGCAGAACGGCATCTCGTTCCTGCTGTTGCGGATGGACACTCCCGGCATCCAGATCAAGGCCCTGCCGACCCTGGACGGTCCGGCCGAGGGCGAGCAGGAGATCAATCAGGTCTTCTTCGACAATGTTCGCGTGCCGATCGCCAACCGGATCGGCGAGGAGAACAAGGGCTGGACCTACGCCAAGTACCTGCTCGAGTTCGAACGCGGCAACGCCTACGCGCCCGGCCTGATGAACATGCTGCGCAAGGTTCGCAAGATCGCCTCGATCGAGCGGGCCGATGACGGCGGGGTGCTGATCGACGATCCCGAGTTCCGCTCCAAGATCGCCAATCTGGAAATCGCCGTGGAGTCGCTGAACGCTACCGAACTGCGGATCTTCTCCGGTCGTGGCGCGGGCAAGGCCGTGGGACCGGCCTCGTCGATGCTGAAATGCGCGGGCTCCGAAGCCCAGCAGGCGATCACCGAACTGACCCTGGAAGCGGTGGGCGCCTATGCCGCGCCCTTCGTCCAGGACACCTGGGCCCCGACCAATGACGGCCGGGCGGTCCTGACTATGCCGGGCCCGCCGCGCCGGCCTATTTCAACTACCGCAAGGCCTCGATCTATGCCGGATCCAACGAGATCCAGCGCAACATCATGGCCAAGCTGGTGCTCGGACTCTGATTGAGACGTGAACAATCCTCCCCCTGAAGGGGAGGAGGCCGTCAGGCCGGAGGGGGAAGGCTGCAGAGAGCCTGCAATGACATCCCCTCCGTCGCCTTTGGCGACACCTCCCCCATCAGGGGAGGATCGTCTGAACGGTTAGCGCAGCTTGGCCATGGTTTCGTAGGCCAACTGGGCGCCGACCAGATCGTCGGTCCTGGTGCTGACGGCCGCTCGGCGCTCGAAGCCGCGTTCGCCGGCCACCAGTCGGCTCGGGCCCTTGGGCGGCTCGCCCGAGGTCACGAACTGGGCCCGAACCTCCGCGCTCGGTAGATAGGTCACCCGGATCGTCACGCTCATGCCGGTGGCAGCGTTGTAGTTTCGGTTGGGGAGCACCTCGATCAGGTACTTGATGCCCTGGTTGAGGGCCTCGGTTTCCATCCACTGCTTGTCGAGGCGCTCGTCCTTGGCGACCTTTCGCGACACCTGACGCATCATGGCCTCGCGGCTGATCATCTTGCCGCCGGCATTGATGAAGGCGCTCAAGAATCCGGACTCCAGCCCCTGGGAGAAGGCCGGGTTCATGTTGGCGTATTGGGTGTCGGTCACGCGGTTGACGCCGACCGTGGTCTCGCTGATCGCCACGCTGGAGGCTTGACCGCGGCTGGCCGCCACGCCCCAGCCGGCCACGGCCGCGCCGCTGGTCTGACTGGCCGCGCCGGCCACGGAGGTGACGCGACCCTCATATTCCGTGGTCGCGTCATCGGTCAGTTCCCGGTTCCAGAACACCAGGATCGTCGGCCGACCGGCCCGGGCGTACCAGGTCGAAAAGGCCGCGCGGGCCGCGTCATTGCTCGCACCAGGATTGACCGCCGGCGGGGGCGTGTTGACGGCGGGAAGGCCCTCCCGGTACTGGGCCGCCGCGCCGGTCGCCGAAAAGCAAAACAGCAGCGCCGCGCCGCACAGGATCTTCATCGCCGTCATGGTCGGGTCTCCCTTCAGGTATCCGCTGGCCTAGGGCGCTAGGCGAAAGTGCGAGGGCTCTATTGGGCGCCGCGAATTTCGACGTAGTACTGGGCCGAGCTCTGCTTGATCGAAATCTGCTCGAAGGTGACCATCGACTGCGGCTGGGCGAACAGCTTGGTCCAGGAGGTCGCCGAGTCGACCGGCACGCCATTCCCGTCGTACCAGGACACCCGGGCTTCCAGCGGGATCGGGGTCTGGGTCTTGTTGCGGATCTGGACGGTGATCTTCGAGAACCCCGTCTGGGTGCGCGACACATAGGCGCCTTCGACGTCGAGGGCGCTGTCGACCTTGTTCTTGCGTCCGACATAGGCGGCCAGGCTGTCGTCGATCACCCGCACCGAGTTGAGCGCGGGGCGCTCATTGTTTTGCTGGTCGATACGCACGCCGCCTTCAGGGGCGGGGGTCTCGCAGCCGGCGAGGCTGACGGCGATCACCAGGCCGGCGGCGGCCAGAAGCGTGCGGGTGGGAAGCTTGGTCATGGCGAGGGTCCTTTTGTCGGCTTTGATCATGAGGATCAGCGGGATCTGACGAGCGCCAGCACGGCGCCCCTCGGATCGGTCTGGTACTGGACGTCCTTGTCGAGCCCG
>NZ_PEGG01000248.1 GCF_002737765.1 Caulobacter sp. B11
CAGGGCGACCGCTCAAGCATGCGCCAGGGCTGGACCTGCAGGATCAGCAGCAGCGAGAAGCGGTCGCCCAGAACCGCGACGGCCGCCAGACCAATAAGACCAGCGGCCAGAGCGCCCAGGGCCAGGGTGCGGGCCCGCCCTTGCAGCAGGCTCGCGCCGATCGCCAGGGTGGCGACCTGGACCGCCAGGCGGCTCCAGGCCTGAAGCGGCCACAGGGAGGGAAACAGGATCGGACTGCGCGCCTCGACCAGAGGCCGCCACTGCGGGTCCATCACCGTCAGCAGTCGCTCGGCGACCGGCAGGCCGAGCCCGGCGGCGGCCAGGAGCACCACGGCCCCGACCACGCCGGGAATCAGCCAGCGGCGATCCTCCAGGCACAGGGCCATATAGACGGAGGCCAGGCCGCACAGGCCCATGATCGGGTGAAACAGCATGCCCGCCCCGAACAGGGCCAGGGCGGTGATCCTGCGCCCCGCAAGATAGGCCGCCATGCCCGCCAGGCCCGCGGCCTCGGCCAGGCCCCGAGGCGTGGCGAACGGCTCGCCGTAGCTGATCACATTGAGCGGGCCGTAGAACGCCGGTAGGGCGACAGCGAAGACCAGCACCGCCCAGCGGGCGGCCGGAGCGCGGTCGGCGGTCAGGGCGCGGGTCAGCAGCACCAGACCGGCGAACCACAGCGCCAGGGTCGCCAAGACAACGATCAGCGAGGCGTTGGCGAGGCCGCAGGCCCCGATCAGCCGCGCCAGAAACGGCGTATAGAGGCTGAACCCGAACTGTCCGTCATGGACGAACATCAGGTCACGCCCGACTCCGCCGGGGTCCAGCCTGGCGAGGGCGTCGCCGACATAGAGGCGGGCGTCGTGGCGGACGCCCTGATAGGCGCGGCTCAAGGCGAAAAGCGCGGCGATCGCCATCAGCGGCGACCAAGGCCCCTGCCCCAGGCGCGCCAGTCCCGCGCGAACCCGGGAGGTCAAGGCGCCAGGCTGCCGGCCGCGCGGAACAGCAGCGCCCGGCGGACGGTGAAATTGAACAGGAACACCAAGCCAGCGGTCGGGATCTTGGCCAAGCCGGGCGTCATGCCGAACACCTCGACCCACAGGGCGAGCAGCACCTGGGTCAGGGCCAGTCCCGCCAGCCCGACCCCGACAAAGCCCGCCAACTCCTGCCAGCGACTGGTCAGGCGTCGTTCCCGGAACACCACCGCGACACTGAGGCCATAGGTGACGATCATGCCGCTACAGAAGCCGATAGCGGCGGCGACCAGATAGTTGAGGCCGGCGGCCGTCAAGCCGACCAGCAGGCCCCAATCCAGACCCAGGGCCAGAGCGCTGGACAGGCCATACAGCAGGAACTCCCGCAGACCGGTCGGAACGCGATCCAGCAGGGCGCGAACCCGGCTCATGCTCAGGCGGCGACCTTGCGCGGCACGGCGCGCTCGCTGCTCAGGGCCTCGCGGGCGCCCGAGACGCCGGCTTCGCCATACTCGGCGTCCTCATTGACCTCCCAGACATCATGCACGGTCTCGCCGGCCAGGATGTTCTCGGCGGTCAGGATGCCGGTCATCATGGCGTGGTCCTGGTTGTTGTACTTGTGCATGCCGTTGCGGCCGACCAGGTGCAGGCCCGGGAAGTGCATCTTGAGGTCCAGGCGGATCATCTTGACGTGCTCGGCATAGCTGTCGTCATAGACCGGATAGGCCTTGTGCTGGCGCACCACGCAGGCGTCATAGACGTCGCCCGGGGCCATCAGGCCGATCTTGCCGATCTCGCGCTTGGCCTGCTCGACCAGGTCCTCGTCACGCGCGACCCACAGGCCGTCGCCCTCGAAGCAGAAATATTCCAGGCCCAGGCAGGTCGAGACGCCGTCGGGGATCATTTCGGGCGACCACGACCGGAAGTTCTGCACCCGCCCGACCTTCACCGACGGATCATGGATATAGATCCAGTTGTCGGGCAGTTCCTTCTGCGGCGTGCCGATCAGCACCACCGTGATGAAGTCGCGGTACATCAGTTCGCCGGCATGGAAGAGGCTGATCGGTGTCGGGCTGATGGCGCTCATCAGCTCGCGAATGGGGGCAGAGGAGACGACGTCGTCAGCGGTATAGGTCTCGCTCGATCCGTCCTGGCAGGTGACGTTCACCGTCCAAAGCCGCCGGGCCGCGTCGAAGTGCAGGCCGTCGACCTTGCGGCCCATGCGGACCTCGCCGCCGAGGGCTGCGACCTTGGCGGCGCAGGCCTCCCACATCATGCCCGGGCCCTTGCGGGGATAGCGGAAGCTTTCGATCAGGGTCTTGGGCGCGCCCTCGGCCCCGGCCTTGGCCTTGACGCCCAGCGAGCGCTTGACGCCGTCGATGATGGCTGAGGCCAGGTCCAGACCCTTGATGCGCTGGCTGGCCCAGTCGGCCGAGATCTCGTCGCAGCTCATGCCCCACACCTTCTCGGTGTAGGTCTTGAAGAAGATCGAAAACAGCTTCTCGCCAAACTGGTTGCGCACCCACTGGTGGAAGGTGGTCGGGTCCTTGATCGGACGGGCCTTGGCCAGTCCGAACGAGGCCATGCACAGGGCGGCCGTCCAGACGCCCAGATTGGCCAGGGCCTCGAAGGCCTTCAGTGGATAGGCGTAGAACTTTTCGCGGTAATAGATGCGCGACAGCCGGGGACGGTCGATGAAGTCATCGGGCAGGATCTCGTTCCAGAGATCGACCACTTCCTTCGATTTCGAGAAGAACCGATGGCCGCCGATGTCGAACTTGAAGCCCTTGTAGTCCACGGTGCGGCTGATGCCGCCCACATAGACCGGATCCATCTCCAGCACGGTGACGCCGCGACCGGCCTTGGCCAGGGTATAGGCGGTCGTCAGGCCCGCGGGGCCCGCTCCGATCACCAGGGTTTCAACGTGCTGGCCCATGTCCGCTCCGATCGTTGGTCGAGCTACAATGGCGGCGTGTGGTTAAGACGAGACGGCCAGACATGGTGAATCCGCCTTAATCAGCGGACCTTACCGCCCCGTCGCCCGTGGCGACCGCTCAACACCGCGCGTCCTGGTGGAAAACCCGCATGTCTTTTTCTCAGGACCGGTCATGATGGCGCCATCCACAGACTCACCTTTCAGGCCCTGTCCCCGCGCCTGTTTGGACGGGTGGACGCCGAGATCGATGACGGAATATTCAGTCAACGGATCATTCTAGTCTCGACGACTCACCCGACAGCGCGCGCTAATGCCAGCGAGCGTATTGTTGATCTTGAAGTGTGGATTGTGGAGGGTGTGACGGCGCGTACGACTAAACCCGTTGGCCGCAAGGGCCCGGCAAGACCCGTCAGGTCGCCGCCCTGCCTTGGCGGATGACAGATGACGGCCTGACCGTCCTGCTGGTCTCATCGCGCGAAACCCGCCGCTGGGTCATCCCAAGGGCTGGCAGATGAAGGGCAAGGCCGACCCGGCCGCCGCCGCCAGGAAGCCTATGAGGAGGCCGGCCTGGACGGCCGCGTCGCGGCCAAGCCTTTGGCGACTATCCCTACCTGAAGCGGCTGAAGAGCGGCGCCGCCCGCGCCGTCACGGTCGACGTCTACCCGCTTGAGGTGACCGGCGAGCACGCCACCTGGCCGGAAAAGGGCCAGAGAACCGTCAAATGGATGCCGCCGATCGAGGCCGCCATGGCGGTGCAGGAGCCTGAGTTGCGCGACCTGATCGCCCGGTTCGCGGGTGTCGAGTTGCCAGACGAGGAACGCCCCTCCCCGCCGCCGCCGCCAACCCCGGTGCGCGTGGCGCTACAGCGCCTGACCCGTCGCGTGACGCGCTATGGGGCCGCGACCGCCTCAACTGAGACGCCTCGACTTTTCCCGGCGATTAACCTCATGTTCTCACTATGTTCCGATAGTGAGTCGCCATGCAGCTCTCGCTCGCCCTTTCCAGTTCGCCCCTCGCCGCCGTTCGCGACCGGTTGTTGACGACCTTTGGGCCGAGCGGCCGACCCAGCGGCTCGATCCCGTTTCCCAGTTGGTCAAGGCGGCGGTCAGCGCCGCACCCCGGACGCCCCGTCCTGGTCGGCCTTCCGACGCCTGCTGACCGGTTTCCCAGCTGGGAAGACCTGGCCGAAGCGCCCGAGCCCGCGGTGCTGGAGGCGATCCACGACGTGGCCTTCGCCGCCGACAAGGCCCGGCAGTTGCCGCATGCCCTGCGACTGATCCAGATCCGCTGCAAATGGCGTCTGACCCTCGATCACCTGAAAGACCTGGAGATCGACTCGGCGCGCTGGTGGCTGCAAGGCCTGCTGGCGTGGGGGTCGAGGCGGCCGCCTGCGTCCTGAACTTCAGCAGCCTTGCGATGCGGGCGATCGTGGTCGACAGCCACGTTCACCGTGTGGCCAAGCGCCTGGGCCTGATCGCGGCGACAGCGGACGCCGCCCATGCCTACCCCCCTGATGGATCAGGTTCCGATCACTGGAGCAGCGACGACCTGTTCGAGCTGCACGGGCTGATCAAGGGCCTGGGCCAGCTGGTCTGCGAGCAGGAGACGCCGCAGTGCGGAGCCTGCCCGCTCAAGGCCCAGTGTCCCAGGATCGGTGTCGGTCACAGCGCCGACGTGCTGGCCTGGCGCGGACGGTAATCGTGCTCCCCCCTGAAGGG
>NZ_PEGG01000249.1 GCF_002737765.1 Caulobacter sp. B11
GGCGTCGCGCTCGCGGACGAACAGCTGCTCGACGAAGGGCGTTGTCTGGGACAGCTGGGCCTTCAGGGCCGCCGGACCCTGTTCGCGCAGCACGTCGTCGGGGTCCTTGCCGCCGGTGACCAGGGCGAAGCGGAACGAGCGGCCGGGCTTAAGCAGGGGCAGGGCGCGGTCGATGGCCCGGCTGGCGGCGCGCTGGCCGGCCTTGTCGCCGTCGAAACACAGGGTCGGCTCGGGATGCAGGCGCCACAGCACCTCCATCTGCTCCTCGGTCATGGCCGTGCCCATCGGGGCCACAGAGGCGATGCCGCCGCGCTGGCAGGCGATGACGTCCATATAGCCCTCGACCACCACCACGGGGATCTGGGCGGCCCCCTTCTCCTGGGGCGGGGCGGCGGACTGGGCGGCGTGCAGCAGCTTGCGGGCCTCGTACAGGCCGTACAGCAGGTGGCCCTTGTGGAAGAGGCTGGTCTCGGGCCCGTTCAGGTACTTGGCGCGGGCGGCGGGATCCATGGCCCGGCCGCCGAACGACACCACCCGGCCGCGGGTGTCGGTGATCGGGAAGATGATCCGGTCGCGGAACCGGTCATAGGGCGCGCCGCCGTCCTCGGGGGCGATCAGCAGGCCGGCCTCGACCAGGTCGCCCGGCTTGGCGCCCTTGGCGATCAGGTAGTCCTTGAGGGCGGTGCGGCCGGAAGGGGCGAAGCCGAGGCGAAAGCGGCTCCACTGGTCCTCGGGCAGGGCCCGGCGCTGCAGGTAGGCGCGGGCGTCCTGGCCGGAGGGGCGGCGCAATTCGCCCTCGAACCAGGCGGCGGCCAGCTCCATCCAGTCGCCCAGCGAGGCCTTCTTCTTGTCCTGCTCGGCGGCGCGGGGATCGGGCTCGGGCAGGCTCATCCCGGCCTCCGAGGCCAGCCGCTCGACCGCCTCGGTGAAGGTCAGCCGCTCGGTCTCCTGCAGGAAACTGATGATGTCGCCGTGCTTGCCGCTGGAGAAGCAGTGGTAGAAGCCCTTGTCGTCATTGACGAAGAACGACGGGCTCTTTTCCTTGGTGAAGGGCGACAGTCCCGCATACTCGCGCCCCTGCCGCCGCAGCTTCACCGATTTTCCGATCACGTCGGAGGGGCGAAGGCGGGTCTTCAGTTCGTCGAGGAAGCGGTCGTCGAAGCGCATGGCGAATGCGGAAACATAGGCGGTCTGACCGCCCGGCGCATCCGCCTTGACCGCTTACCACCAGCTTCGAGGCCTGGCCTGTGGATAAGCTGGCCCTAACCGCCCAGCACGGCCATCAGGGTGTCGAGCGAGGCGGGCTTGTGCAGGACCGGTCCGTCGACGACCTGCGGCTCCTGGTAGCCGGTCAGATAGACGAAGGGGATTCCTCTGTCGGCCAGGGCCATGGCCACCGGCGTGACCATCCGGCCACCCAGATTGACGTCGAGGATCGCCCGGTCGACGGCCCCCTGGCTGACCAGGTCGAGGGCGTCCTCGATAGTGCCGGCCGGGCCGACCACCAGGGCCCCGGCCTGGGTCAGCACCCGGGCCAGGTCCATGGCGACCAGGGCCTCGTCCTCGACGATCAGCACGCGCTGGTCGCGCAGGGTGGACCCGCCGGGCGCGGGCGCGGCGAAGCCGGCCTCGAGCGTGGTCGAGGCGACCGCGGCGCAGGCCTGGACTCCCTTGGCAATTTCCAGCCGAAAGCAAAGCCCGGTCGGCGTCCAGTCATGCTGGATCTGGGCGCCCATCTGCCGCGCGGCCTGGGCGATGAGAGTCGAGCCGAACCCCCGGCGGCTGGGGGGCGTCAGGTCGCGGACCCCGGTTTCCCGCCAGAGGACGATCAGCCTTCCCTCCGCGTCCCAGTCCCAGGTCACCGACAGGGCGCCGCCCTTGTCGGACAGGGCTCCGTACTTGCTGGCGTTGGTGGCCAGTTCGTGGATGACGAGGCCCAGGGACTGGGTGGCTTCGGCCTGGATCAGGACCGGCGGTCCATCGATCGCGACCCGGTCGTCGCCGTCGAGGTCATAGGCCTCCAGGTCCTTGCGCAGCAAGGCGTTCAGCCGGACCCCGGTCCAGCGGGTCGTCGACAGCAGGCTGTGCGAACGGGCCAACGAGCCGATGCGGCCGCTGAGGGCGTCGACATACTGATGCTTGCTCTCGAACGGGGTCAGATGGGCCAGGGACTGGACCACCGCCAGGACGTTCTTGGCCCGGTGGTCGACCTCGCGGATCAGCAGCCGCTCGGTCTCCTCGGCCTGCTGGCGCGCGGCCTCGGCGCTCGTTCGGTCTATCGCGGCCCAGACCAGTTCCGCGACGTCGGCGACGAAGGCCGCCTCGTCCGGGGTCCAGTCGCGCGGCGTGTCCTGGCAAAGATAGATATAGGCGGCCATCCGCCGTCCCTTGATCAGGGGGCAGGTCAGGAAGGCCCCGATGCCCAGGTCGGCATAGGCCTTGAGCGCCGCCGCCGAGAAGCCGCACGGATCGGTGACGACGTCGGCGCAGACCAGAGACCGGCCGGCGCGCAAGGTGGCGGTCATTTCCGGCCCGAAGGTGTCGAGCTGCCGTTCCACGCCCAGCAAGGACGGAAAGCCGGGGGCCGCCCATTCGCCGATGATCAGAGCCTTGGGGTGCTGGCTGTCGACCTGGGCGTAGCCGACGCGCGGCGCGGCCAGTTGCCGGGCCAGAACCCCGCAGGCCAGCAGGGCCACGGCCTTGGGTTCGACCTCCTCGCGCAGCTGCCGGCCCAGGTCGAGCAGGGCGACCCGGCGGCGCTCGCGGTTCAGCAGCCGTCCCAGATCCTTCTCGCCGGTCTGGCGCGACGCGATGTCGCCGACCATCAGATAGAAGCCGCGCACCGCGCCGTCGGCGCCCCGGTCAGGCGTGAACCGCGCCTCGACATGGCGAAACCGGGCCAGGTCGTGGGCCATCTCGCCCTCATAGAGCACCAGTTCGCCGCCCAGGACGCGGTCGACAAAGGGCTTGATGCGGGCGAAGGCGGCGGGACCGAGCAGCTCGTCCATGCGCAGCCCCTCGATCTGGTCGCGATCACGGTCGAACCAGGTCTCGTAGGCGCGATTGACGAAGAGGTATCGGGCGTCGCGATCCAGATAGCCGAGCAACTGCGGCAGGGCGTCGGCCAGCCCCGACGAGAACGCCGCGCGCATCTGCACGGCGTCGGCCTCGGTCAGAACGCTGCCGTCAGCATGCATGATTAAAGATACTCAACCCTTTGGCGTGGCGATCGTCACCGTCTCATGCACCGGGCATGGCTTCGAGTGAGACAAACGGTCGCAGGGCATAACACCGTTCGGCGAGCGCCCGCCGGGACGGAGGACGGGTCGCCGCAACTTGACCGGCGACGCCCCGGAGGTTCACTGCTGCCGCATGATGACCTTGCCGCCGCTGAAGCCCGATTCCGACCAGATGTTGCACCTCGACGCCCTGCGCATCGTGGGGGCGTTGATGATCGTGGTGTTTCACTTCAACCGCTTCATCAACCTCGACGGCCACTGGCAGCTGGCCGATGACACGATCAAGACCTTTAGCCTGATCGTCGACCTGTTCTTCGTCATCTCCGGCTATGTGATGGCGGCGATCTATACCGGTCGGCTGAACACGCCGGCCCAGTACGGGACCTTTCTGCAGAAGCGGGTGGCGCGACTGGGGCCGCTGCACTGGGCCACCATGCTGGTGTTCATCGCCGTGGCGGTCGCGGGCATGGCCGGCTGGATCCAGGACCGCGATCCCCGGCGCTATGACGCCGCCTGCATCGTGCCCAATATCCTGTTCATCCACGCCTGGGGTGTGTGCCAATCCCAGACCTGGAACTTCGTCAGCTGGGCGATCAGCGCCGAGATGGGCATGTATGTCGCCCTGCCGCTGCTGTTCTGGATCACCGCCCGCGGGCGCATCGTCACCGCCCTGGTGGTGATCGCCAGCCTGGTGATCCTGCTGCAGTCGCCGCATGGCGATCGGCCCTTCCACCAGTGGACCTGGGACATGGGCGTGCTGCGCGCCGTGCCGGGCTTCCTGGTCGGCAT
>NZ_PEGG01000250.1 GCF_002737765.1 Caulobacter sp. B11
TAGGTTCCCAGCGCCGCGCATGCGGCTCGCCAGGTCGCCATATGCGGCGTGCCCTGGTGATGCTCCAGCGCAGCCTTGTCGGCGAAATGCTCGAAGACCCGGATCACGCCGGGATCGAGCGGGTCTTCGGTCAAAGCAAAATCGAGGCACCCTGGTTCCTGGCGCGAGGCCTCCATCTGGGCGCGAAGGTGCGGCAGTAACGCCGCCCTGCGCTCAGGATCGATACGGATGACACCGGCAAGGATGATGGTCATGGGTTTGCTCTTCAAGGGGCGTCCCTGAAGCCACGCAGAGGCTGTCTGGGATCCGGGGGCAATGCTCGGAGCCGCCTTCAGCTGGCCCAGTTTGATAGGTTGGGCCGTCAAGTCTCCAGCCACGGCCGGTCGAGCGCGCGCTGGCTTTCGAACAGGTCGATGTCGGCGCCGTGGATCAGGGTCTCGCCGATGGCGTCCAGGCCGCGCAGCATCTTGTCCTTGCGCTGAGGATCGATCTGGAAGCTGAAGGTCTTGCCCGAGGGCGAAATGACCGTCTGGGCCTCCAGGTCGATGCTGACCATGTGGTTGCCGCCCTTGGCCTCGTCCATCAGGGCGGCGACCTCGTCGGGAGCCAGCACCACCGGCAGCAGACCGTTGCTGAAGCAGTTGTTGTAGAAGATGTCGGCGAAGCTGGTCGAGATCACGCACATGATCCCGAAATCCATCAGCGCCCACGGGGCGTGCTCGCGCGACGACCCGCAGCCGAAATTGTCGCCGGCGATCATCACCGATGCGCCCTTGTACTCCGGTCGGTTGAGCACGAAGTCGTCGATCGGCTTGCCTTCGCCGTCGAAGCGGAAATCGTAGAACAGGCCCTTGGCCAGGCCCTCGCGTTCCACCGTCTTGAGGAACTGCTTGGGGATGATCTGGTCGGTGTCGATATTGGCCAGGGACAGCGGCACGGCGCGGCCGTCGAGGCGGGTGAAGGCCTGCATCAGACGGTCTCCTCGAGGAAAGTCCGCACATCGACCAGATGCCCGGCGATCGCCGCCGCCGCCGCCATGGCCGGCGAGACCAGGTGGGTGCGGCCGGCGCGGCCCTGACGGCCCTCGAAATTGCGGTTGCTGGTCGAGGCGCAGCGCTCGCCTGGCTGCAGCTTGTCGGGGTTCATGGCCAGGCACATCGAGCAGCCCGGTTCGCGCCAGTCGAAGCCGGCAGCCTTAAAGATGGCGTCCAGGCCCTCTTCCTCGGCCTGTTCCTTGACCAGGCCCGAGCCCGGCACAACCATGGCCTTGACGTGGTCGGCGACCAGGCGGCCATGCAGGAAGGCCTCCTGCACCACGGCGGCGGCGCGCATGTCCTCGATCCGGCTGTTGGTGCAGGAGCCGATGAAGACGCGGTCGATGCGGGCCTCCGAGATCGGCTGGCCGGCGGTCAGGCCCATATAGTCGAGGGCCCGGTGGGCGGCGGCGCGCTTGTCGGGGGTGGCGAAGCTTTCCGGATCGGGGACGTTGCCGGTCACCGGGATGACGTCTTCCGGCGAGGTGCCCCAGGTGACCATGGGGACCAGCGCCGAGCCGTCGATCACGACCGTGCGGTCGAACACCGCGTCAGGATCGGTGGTGAAGGTCTTCCAGTGGGCCAGGGCCATGGCCCAGGTCGCGCCCTTGGGCGCGGCGGGCTTGCCCTGGATATAGGCGAACGTCGCCTCGTCGGGCGCGATCAGCCCGGCCTTGGCCCCGCCCTCGATGGTCAGGTTGCACAGGGTCATGCGGCCTTCCATCGACAGGGCCGAGATGACCTCGCCGGCGAACTCGATCACATAGCCGGTGCCGCCGGCCGTGCCGATCTCGCCGATCACGGCCAGGGCCACGTCCTTGGCGGTGACGCCAGGGCCCAGCTGCCCGTCGACCCGGACCAGCATGTTCTTGGCCTTGCGCTGGCGCAGGGTCTGGGTGGCCAGGACGTGCTCAACCTCGGAGGTGCCGATGCCGTGGGCCAGGGCCCCGAAGGCGCCGTGGGTCGAGGTGTGGCTGTCGCCGCAGACGATGGTCATGCCCGGCTGGGTGCGGCCCTGCTCGGGCCCGACCACGTGGACGATGCCGTTCCTGATGTCACCCATCGGGAAGAACGTGATGCCGTTGTCGGCGACGTTGCGAGCCAGGGTCTTGAGCTGAAGCTTGGCTTCCTCGTCGGCGACCGCGTCGACGCCCAGGCCCTGCCCCTCGGTGGGGATGTTGTGGTCGGCCACGGCCAGCGTGCGGTCGGGTCGGCGCACCTTGCGGCCGGCCGCGCGCAGGCCGGCGAAGGCCTGCGGGGTCGTCACCTCATGGATCAGGTGCAGGTCGATATAGAGGATCGCCTCGCCATCGGCTTCGCCGACGAGGTGAGCATCCCAAATCTTGTCGTAGAGGGTTTTCTGGCCGGACATGGCGGGGATATAGGGCGGATCGTGCGTGAAAATCCAGCCTCTGGCGGGGGCTGCGACAAATTCTTGCGTGAATTTTGCGACGATCGCCGAATGAGGGCGCGCCGGTCCTGAATGATCAGGGGCGCGCCCTCGTATCGCATTTTGCTTCGGCGGCATGACGCCATCCGAAGAGGGCCACCCCCTAAGAGGGAGCGGTCTGTAAGCCCGTCGCCGGAGCGGTGGGGGTGACCAGACGGTCCTCCCAAACCGAGGGTCTGTCAAGAAGGGTGTGATCGCACCCAACCCTGGCTGGACGGACGCCGGCGTCGCAGCCAAGAAAATGGCCCCGGCGTTTCCACCGGGGCCATTTCCATCAACCTTGAGGTCGAAAGCCTATTCGGCGATTTCGACCTTGTCCTTGCGGACATTGGCGCGTTCGGCGATGCGGGCCGACTTACCGCGACGGTCGCGCAGGTAGTACAGCTTGGCGCGACGGACGACGCCGCGACGCTTGACTTCGATGCTCTCGATATTCGGCGACAGCAGCGGGAACTGACGTTCCACGCCTTCACCGAACGAAATCTTGCGGACCCGGAAGCTCTCGTGAACGCCGGCGCCCGAACGGGCGATGCAGACGCCCTCGTAGGCCTGGACGCGCTCGCGCTCGCCTTCCTTGATCTTCACGTTGACGCGCAGAGTGTCGCCGGCCTGGAAGTCGGGGATCGCCCGGAGAGCCAGGAGGCGAGCGGATTCTTCCTGCTCGAGTTGTTTGATGATGTTGATCGCCATGGTCTAGTTCCTTTCGGGCTTACCCTTGGTCGGGCCGCCTTTTGCCTGTTGATTGGCGAGATGGACTTCCCAAAGATCGGGTCGCCGCTCGCGGGTGGTGTCCTCACGCATACTGTTGCGCCACTGGGGCCACCTTCTTTGTGGTCGCCCGACAGCAGCACCTCGGGGATGTCCCAGCCCTTCGAACGTCCGCGGTCGCGTGTACTGCGGATGTTCGAGAAGCCCGTCCTCGAAGCTTTCTTCCCGCGTGCTCTCGATATTCCCCAGAACCCCCGGGGCCAGTCGAACGCACGCCTCGATCACGACCATCGCCGCCGCCTCGCCACCGGCGAGCACCGCGTCTCCGACGGCGAGACCTCCTCGAACCCCCGGCGTCGAGCACCCGCTGGTCCACCCTCGAAAACGGCCGCACAGGACGATGACGCCCGG
>NZ_PEGG01000251.1 GCF_002737765.1 Caulobacter sp. B11
GAGGCGCGAGAAGAAACCACTGGATGTAGTCGGCGGCGGCCTGGGGCAGGCGGCGCTCCTCCGGCTCGAACACCGCGTAACGCAGATAGATGGTCTGCGGGAAGGTCAGGGTGGCCTCGCCCATGTGCAGGAAATTCAGATAGGCGCCGAAATCGGGCTCGTCCGGGGTCACAACCAGGGGCGTCGGGCCATGGCGCGCCGCCACATAGGCGCAGCCGGCGACGGATTCGCTGATCATGGTCTGGCCGTCGGTCAGGGTCGGCACCGTGCCCATCGGATTGAGGGCCAGGTAGTCGGGCTCGGCGAAGCGCGGCGGGAAGGCCATCAGCTTCAGCTCATAGGCCGCGCCCAGCTCTTCTAGCGCCCACAGGATCCGAAACGAGCGCGCGCCGGCGCAGTGATAGAGCGTGAGCATGGTTGTTCCCCCGAGGCGACATTGCGCCGGTCAAGCATAGCGCAAGGCGAGGAAGAGAAAATGCGCCGCGTCAGGCGTCGCAGGCCTTGAAGAAGGCCGCGACCTGTTCGCGGTCGGCGGGGCCGCCGCGATGCTGTGCGAGCGGCCGGCGTTAAGGATCGCCAGGTCGCCGGTGCGGCGAAAATTGCCTAGCGCCGGTGAGTCGCGGTCGGCCTGGGCCTCCAGAAGTCCGCCCTCGGTCCCGCCGACGGCGGCGAACCGCGACAGCTTGCCGCCCGAACTGACCGACAGGGTGCGGCCCGACACCCCCGAGGCGCTGAGCGTCACGACCTTTGAGCCTGGAGCGCAGGTCATCATCATCAAGACCTCGTCGCTCGACGGGCGGCCATAGGCCAGCTTGGGCGGCTCATCGGCATTGTTCAGGAAGGCCCAGCCGTAGCCGGGCAGGGCGGCCTGCTGGTGGGCGCAGCCCGCCACGGACAGGGCCAGAATGAAGCCGGACAGGGCCAGACGACGAGGCATGCGAAGCGCTCCTTGGATCAGGATAACGCCCCGGCTGGATCAAGGTTCAGTGGATCGCCTCGCCGTCTCGGCTCACTAGAACGGCGAGAAACGCTCCACCAGCGCCTGGCCCCCCGGGGTCTTCTGAACGCGGCTGATGTCGCCCCGACCGCCGTAGCTGATGCGCGCTTCGGCGATCTGGGTGTGTTTGATGGTGTTGGCCGACGAGATGTCCTCGGGACGCACGATGCCGGCCACGGTCAGCTGCCGCAGTTCGGAATTGGTGCGCACCTCCTGGGTGCCCTGGATCACCAGGTTGCCGTTGGGCATCACGCCGCTGACGATGGCCGCGATGGTCAGGCTGATCTTTTCCGACCGGCTGACCGCGCCGGAGCCGGCGTGCGAGAAGGTCGAGTTGGTGCCGATGGCGTTGGCGGGATCGAAGCCGCCCGGCAGGATCTTGCCGAGACTGGATTCCAGGCCGAGGAAATTGCTGATCCCGGCCTGGGTGTCATTGGCGCGGCTCGACTTGGACGAGTTGGAGGTGCTGGCGCTGTCGTCGATGTCGATCTGAACGGTCAGGATGTCGCCGACCCGGCTGGCGCGCTGGTCGTTGAAGAAGGCCCGGGCGCCCACCCGCCACAGCGAGTTGGCCGAGGCGGCCTGTGGGGCGGGTTCGCGGCTGGCCACGAAGGTCGGGGTCATCGGGGCCAGTTGGGCGGGATAGCCGACGGGGGCCAGTTCGGGCCCTTTCACAGCTTCCTTGACGGTGGAGCAGGCGGCGAGCGGGGCGAGCAGGATGAGAGCGATCAGGGCGGGGCGCATGGGATCTGACCTCTAGCGCGCGGCGTAGCGCGCGGCGGTGGAACGGGTGGACTTCAGGCGCAGGGCCTGGGGACCGACGGCGGCGGCGCCGGGGCCCGTGGCCACGGCGTCGATGATCTTCTTGCTGGCGATGTTCTGGATCGACAGGCTTTCGCCGCTCGACGCCGCCGCCATGGCCTTTCCCTGAAGGATCAGGGAGACGCCTTCGTTCTCATAGGTGACCGCGACCATGTCGCCGGCCTTGATCACCATCGGCGCCGACACGTCGCGCAGCAGGGCGGCGGCGCCCTGGCGGAGGGGGCGGCGGACGGTCATGCCGATCATGGCGTCGGGATCGGAGGCCGCGTCGCTGGGAGCGGCGGCGACCTTGGTCCAGGTCAGGTCCTGTGGCTGGACGATCTCGCCGGCGTTCAGGCTGCGGGCATAGGCAAGAACTTCCACATTGCCGCGCGGCGCCCCGGCGAGGGCGGTTGATGCGCCCTGGCGCACGATGATGCGGCGCAGGCCCTGGGCGTTGTCCCAGTCCAGACCGGCCCGGCGGGCGGCCATCTGCACCTGGCCGGCGTCGAGGACGACGCTGGGACCCACCCGGTTGGCGACCAGCAGGTCGGAGGCCGCGCCCGCGCCCTCGAACAGATCGCCCAGGGTCACGCGACCGTCGGCGTCGAGCGTCTCGCCGCGCAGCGAGACGGCCTGGCCGGCTAGGGCCGGGCTGGCGATCAGCAGGGCGGCGATTGAAAGGACGAGGGCTTTCATCAGCTTAGGACCTCAGGTTCGAGGTGGCTTGCAGCATCTGGTCGGCGGTGGTGATGACCTTGGAGTTCATCTCGTAGGCCCGCTGGGCGACGATCAGCGAGGTGATCTCGCTGACCGCGTCGACATTGCTGGCCTCGGTGTAGTTCTGCATCAGGGCCCCGAAGCCGGGCTGGCCCGGCGCGGCGATGTTGGCGGCGCCCGAGGCGGCGGTTTCCATCAGCAGGTTGTCGCCCACCGCTTCCAGCCCGCCCTCGTTCATGAAGTTGGCCAGTTCGATCTGGCCGACCGTCTGGGGCTGGGCCGCGCCGGCGACCGTCACCTGGACCAGGCCGGTCTTGCCGATGGTGATGGCGGTGGCGTTCTGGGGATCGTGATGCCAGGCTGGACCGTGTAGCCGTCCTCGGTGACGATCTGGCCCTGGTCATTGGTCGAGAAGTTGCCGGCCCGGGTATAGGCGGTCTCGCCCGAGGGCAGCAGGATTTGCAGGAATCCCTTGCCCTGGATGGCCACGTCCAGGGGGTTGTTGGTCAGGGTCGGGGTGCCCTGTTCATTGATGCGATAGACCGAGCCGGCCTTGACGCCGCCGCCCACCTGCACGCCGGTCGGCACCACATTGCCATCGCCCGACGACTGCGAGCCGGCCCGTTCGATGGTCTGGTACAGCAGGTCCTGGAACTCGGCCCGCTGACGCTTGAAGCCAACGGTGTTCATGTTGGCGATGTTGTTGGAGATGACTTCGACGTTCAGCTGCTGGGCTGACATGCCGGATGCGGCGGTGCGGAGAGCTTGCATCGTTCAGATTCCCTACTGGACCTTGCCCAAGCGCTCGACCGAGGAGCGCGACAGTTCGGCGGTCTGATCCATCATCTTGGCCATGCGCTCGTAGGCGCGGCTGACTTCGATCAGTTTGGTGATTTGCAGAACCGATTGGACGTTGGAGGATTCCAGCATGCCCTGGTGGACGATGGCGTCCGGGGCCTGCTGGGGCTGTTCGTTTCCGACATTGCGATAGAGGTTGTCGCCGTCCTTGCGCATCGAGGCGAGGTCGCCGAAGCGGGCCACGCCCACCTTGCCGATGCGCTCAGCGCCCTGGCTGACAGTGCCGTCGCGGGCGATGTTGACCGGGCCCTTGAGCGGGTCGATCAGGATCTCGCCGCCGCCGTCGTCCAGCACAGGGGCGCCGCCCTGGGTGGTCAGCTTGCCTTCCGGCCCCATGGTGAACCGGCCGTCGCGGGTGTAGCGCTCGCCGCTGGCGGTCGAGACCTTGAAGAAGCCCTGGCCCTCGATGGCGACATCGAAGTCGCCGCCGGTCTTGGTCAGGACGCCCTGGCCGAAGTCGCGGGCCACGCCGTCGTCGAGCACGAACTTGATCGGCGAGCCGCCGTCCAGCGTGCGGGCGGGGCTGCCGGGCTCGGTGCGGACCATCAGGTCCTCGACCTTGAAGCCGGCCGTATTGGCGTTGGCGATGTTGTTGGCCACGATGTCGAGTTCGCGGCGAAGCGTCATCTGGCGCGAAAGGCCGACATACAGCGCGTTGTCCATGACGGGTTAACTCGAACGGCCGGCGCGACAAATGCGCCGCTCCCTCACAAGCAACCCTCGTGCCAACTCGAAAATCTCAATAGAAACAACGAAAAAGAAGGTTAACGACCCTTTTCGCGCGGAGTCTGCCGGGCAGATTCAGCCTGCGACCAAATGCGCTTCAAAAGACATCGTTAACCATGCTCGGCCATGACTAGAGGTGTAGATTCCAAGGAACCGCGCGCGTGGCCAAAAAACCTGCCAAGGAAGCTCCTCCGCCCGAAGGCGAAGAGGGCGCCGTCGAGGGCGAAGCCCCCGCCAAGAAGAAGCCGCCGATCATTCTGATCGCCGCGGCCGCCGGCGTGCTGGTGCTGGGCGGCGGCGGGGCCGCGGCCTTCATGCTGCTCAAGCCCAAGCCCGCAGCCCATGACGAAAAGGGCGCCGGGGAGCACGGCAAGAAGGCGGACGAGAAGGACAAGAAAAAGGATAAGAAGAAGGAAGGCGAGCATGGCCCCGCCGCCGGCGCCGAGGGCGCGGCCGGCGCGCCGGTGATCAAGGAAGGGCCTGACGGCGTGGTGTTCTACACCCTGCCGGACATCGTCGTGAACATGCAGTCCGCCGACGGCCGCTCGACCCTGCTCAAGCTGAAGCTGACCTTCGAGCTGCCCGACGAGGAAACCGCCGAGGCCCTGACCCCGAACCTTCCTCGCCTGTCGGACATGTTCCAGACCTTCTTGCGCGAACTTCGTCCCGAGGACCTCAACGGCAGCCAGGGCAGCTTCCAGCTGCGGGCCGAGTTGCTGCGGCGGGTCAATCTCGTCGCCGCGCCGTCGAAGGTGAACGCGGTGCTGATCGAGGAGATGCTGATCAACTAGATCCCCTTGGGATCTGGCTGGGGCGAGACACATGGCTGACGAACTCGACGATCAGGCCGCGATGGCCCAGTGGGCCTCGGAGAATCCTCCGGCCGAAGGCGGCGAGAGCGCGCCCGGCGCCTTTGGCGACTTCAGCGGCGGCATGGGCGGCTGGGACGACGGCGGCGGCGGCGACGCCATCGGTTCCGAACGGATCCTCAACCAGGACGAAATCGACAGCCTGCTGGGTTTCGACCTGTCGGGCGACGGCAGCGACGATCGCACCGGCATCCGGGCGATCATCAATTCGGCCCTCGTCAGCTACGAGCGCCTGCCGATGCTGGAAATCGTCTTCGACCGCCTCGTGCGGTTGATGACGACCAGCCTGCGCAATTTCACCTCCGACAATGTCGAGGTCAGCCTCGACAACATCAGCTCGATCCGCTTCGGCGACTATCTGAACTCCATCCCGCTGCCGGCCATCCTGGCGGTGTTCCGGGCCGAGGAGCTCGACAATTACGGCCTGCTGACGGTCGATTCGAACCTGATCTACTCGATCGTCGACGTGCTGCTGGGCGGGCGTCGCGGCACGGCCGCCATGCGTATCGAAGGTCGGCCCTACACCACCATCGAACGGGTGCTGGTCCAGCGGATGGTCGAGGTCGTGCTGCACGACGCCAAGGCGGCGTTCGAGCCCCTGCACCCGGTGTCCTTCACCCTGGACCGCCTGGAAACCAATCCGCGCTTCGCGGCGATCGCCCGGCCGGCCAACGCCGCCATCCTGGTCAAGCTGCGCATCGACATGGAAGACCGCGGCGGCCGAATCGAGCTTCTGCTGCCCTATGCGACGCTGGAGCCCATCCGCAAGATGCTGCTGCAGCAGTTCATGGGCGAGAAGTTCGGCCGCGACAACATCTGGGAAGGCCACTTGGCCACCGAGCTTTGGACCACCCAGATGGAGGTTCGGGCGGTGCTCGACGAACAGCAATTGCCGCTGTCGCGCGTGCTCGACCTGAAGGTCGGCGACACCCTGATGCTCAACGCCACGGCTGACAGCCTGGTCGAGCTGCGCGCCGGGTCGATCCCGTTGACGCGCGGCCGGATGGGCCGTCGTAACCATTCCATCGCGGTGCGGGCCGAAGGCCCGTTGACCACGGCGGCGAAGAAAGCGGTCCAGAAACTCAAATGAGCGTCGCGGCCATTGTCCTGAACAGTCTGCTGGCGATCCTGCTGATCGTCGCCCTCGGCTTCGGCTGGCGTCTTGAGCGCCGGCTCAAGGCCCTGCGCGACAGCCACGAGGGTTTCGCCAAGGCGGTCGCCGACCTCGACCTGGCCGCCGCGCGGGCCGAGCAGGGCCTGGCCGACCTGCGCGCCGCCACCGCCGAGGCCTCCGATCAGCTGGCTGGTCGCATCGAGCGGGCCCAGGCCCTGGCGGCCCAGCTGGATGACCGGCTCAACACGCCCGTTTCGCCGCCCAGGCCGCCGCCCGCCGCGCAGGCCGCCACGCCGACGGCCGATCCCGGCCCCGCCGACCGCCGCCGCCTGCGGGCCGAGGACTTCGAGCAGATGCTGGATCGCGAATC
>NZ_PEGG01000252.1 GCF_002737765.1 Caulobacter sp. B11
AAACAGGGCATCGGCGGTCGCTCCGAATCCGAAGGCGGCCGGGCCGCCAAGGGCGAGATCGACGGCTATCTCTACGCCGATCGCGGCATCTATCGGCCCGGCGAGACCGTGCACCTGGCGGCCATGGTCCGCGACCGCGCCGCCAAGGCGGTGAACGACCGCAAGGGCTATATCCTGGTTAAGCGGCCGTCAGGGGTCGAGTTCAAGCGCTGGTCGTTCAGCCGCGCCGACGCCGGCTCGGTGCTGGCCGACATCGCCCTGCCGCGCTCGGCGCCGCGCGGCCGCTGGACGGCCGAACTGCATATCGAGGGTATCGAGGCTCCTGCCGGCGCCTACCGGTTCAGCGTCGAGGACTTCGCGCCCCAGCGCCTGGCGGTCACCGCGACCGGCCAGGACAGCCAGCCGATCGGCGCCGGCCAGGCGCGCAAGGTCGATATCTCGGCCCGCTTCCTTTACGGGGCGCCGGGCGCCGGCCTGCAGACCCAGGGCGAGGCGCGGCTGCGGGTCGACTCCGATCCGTTCCCGGCCTTCAAGGACTATCGGTGGGGCGACGACCAGACGCCTTTCGAGGAGAAGTATCTCGAACTGGGCACGACGGTGACCGACGGCGAGGGCCGGGCGGTGCTGTCGGTCGACACCGGCTCGGCGGCCGAGACCAGCCAGCCGCTGGTGGCGGCGGTGACGACCTCGGTCTTCGAGCCCGGTGGCCGTCCGGTGCGCGAAGGCCTGGACCTGAAGGTGCGGACCAAGCCGCTCTATTACGGCGTCAAGATCGTCCAGGGCGAAGCCGCCAAGGGCGACCCGCCCGTCAGCCTGGAGATCATCGCGGTCAACGCCGCCGGGGCCCGGGTGGGCGCGACCGCGACCTGGACCCTGGTCAGCGAGAACTGGAACTATGACTGGTTCCAGCAGGACGGCCGCTGGCAGTGGCGGCGCACCAGCCGCGACGCGGTGGTGGCCACGGCCCAGGCCAATATCGGCGCGGGTCAGCCCGTGCGGATCAATCGCCGGCTCGGCTGGGGCGACTATCGGCTGGTGGTCGAGGGGGCCGATGGGACTCGCACCGTCACCCGCTTCACCGCCGGCTGGGGCGCGCCCGCCAAGGAGGGCGAGGCCCCGGATTTCGTCCGCGTCACCGCCGGGACCAAGGCCTATGTCCAGGGCGACACGGTCGAGATTACCCTGAAATCGCCTTATGCCGGCCAGGCCCAGGTGGCGGTGGCCACCGATCGCCTGATCGACCTGAAGACGGTCAGCGTCGGCGAGAACGGGACCACCGTGCGCCTGAAGACCGACGCCGCCTGGGGCGGCGGGGCCTATGTGATGGTCACCGTCATCCAGCCGCGCGACCCGGTGTCGTCGCCCAAGCCCAAACGGGCCCTGGGACTGGTCTATGTGCCGCTCGATCCCAAGGGCCGCAAACTGACCGTCGACATCGGCACGCCGGTCAAGCTGGACTCCAAGCAGCCCGTCGAGGTGCCGATCAAGGTGGCCGGCCTAGGCTTTGGCCAGCGGGCCAAGGTCACGGTCGCGGCGGTCGACGAGGGCATCCTGCGCCTGACCCGCCAGGACAGTCCCGATCCGGTGAAATGGTACTTCGGCAAGCGGGCCCTGACGCTGGACTATCGTGACGACTACGGTCGTCTGCTCGATCCCAATCTCGGCGCACCGGCCAATGTCAATTTCGGGGCCGACGAACTGGGCGGGGCCTGACCACGACGCCGATCAAGACCGTGGCCCTGTGGTCGGGCGTGGTCGAGACCGGCCTGGACGGCAGGGCGGTGATCAAGCTGCCGGCCGCCGAGTTCAACGGCGAACTGCGGATCATGGCCGTGGCCTGGACCGACGCCGCCGTCGGCTCGGCCAGCAAGGCGATGACCGTGCGCCAGCCGGTGGTCGCCGACCTCAACCTGCCGCGCTTCCTGGCCCCCGGCGACAAGCCCACCGCGACGCTGGAGCTGCACAATATCGAGGGCAAGGCCGGGGCCTATACCGCCACGGCGACCTCGTCGGGCGGCATCGGTGTGGCCTTCAAGAAGGTCATCACCCTGATCCTCGGTCAGAGGGTGGCCGAGAGGATTCCCTTCCTGGCGCCCACCGTGACCGGCGTCGGCAAGATCGGCTTCCAAGTGTCGGGCCCCGGCTTCAGCACCGCCAAGGACTATCCGATCCAGACCCGGCTGGGCTGGGGCGACGTGGTGCGCACCACCACCGAACTGCAGCAGCCCGGCGCGACCTATACCCCGGACTACCTGCTGCTCTCGGGCCTGGCGGCCGGCGACGTGACGCTGCAGGTCAGCTATTCGCCGTTCAAGGGCTTCGACCCGGCGGCGATCGCCGTGGCCCTGCAGCGCTATCCCTATGGCTGCACCGAGCAGCTGATCTCGACCGCCTATCCGCTGCTCTACGCCCAGAGCCTGAGCAGCGACCCCAAGCTCAAGCGCACCCCGGCCGCCCTGGCCGGAGCGGTGGGCAAGCTGCTGGATCGCCAGACCCTCGACGGGGCCTTCGGGCTCTGGCGCGTGGGCGACGGCGAGGCCGACGCCTGGCTGGGGGCCTACGCCACCGACTTCCTGGTCGAGGCCAAGCGCCAGGGCGTGGCGGTGCCGGACGAGGCGCTCGACAAGGCCATGGCCGCCATGCGCCAGATCAGCCGTCCCGACGGTTGGGCCTCGGTCGCCTATCGCCTGGAATACCCCGAATGGTGGTCGACCACGCCGGAGTTGTCGAAGAAGGCGACCGAGCGCATGCGCCGCCGGGCCAGCGCCTACGCCCTCTATGTGATGGCCAAGGGCGGCAAGGGCGACCTGGCCCGTCTGCGCTGGTGGCACGACGTCCAGATGAAGGACGAGGCCCAGCCGATCGCCATGGCCCAGGTCGCCGCCGGTCTGGCCCTGATGGGCGACCAGGCCCGGGCCCGCTCGGCGATGCGCCAGGCGGTCAAGGCCCTGGGCTATCGCGACGACGCCGACTGGTACCAGAGCCCGCTGCGCGACCTAGCCGCCGTGACCGCCCTGGCGGTCGAGGCCGGCCAGATGGACGTGGCCAAGGGTCTGCAGGGCCGGCTGGAAAACGTGGTCAAGGATCCTGACGCCCTCAACACCCAGGAACAGGCCGCGGTGCTGCATGCAGCCCACGCCCTGCTCAAGGCGGCCGGCCCGATCACCATCGACGCTCAGGGGGCCATGGCCCTGCCGCCGGCCGGCGGCGCGCCGCGCTGGGCGGTGGGCAAGCTGGCTGACGCCCGCTTCACCAACCGCGGCAAGGGCGCCCTGTGGCGGACGGTCAGCGTGCGCGGCACGCCGGTCGCGGCGCCGGGGCCCGAGTCCAACGGCCTGTTCGTCGGCAAGCGATTGTTCTCGATGACCGGGGCGGCGATCGACCCGCTGTCGATCCGCCAGGGCGACCGGGTGATCGTACTGGTCTCGGGTCGGTCGATGCAGGCCCGCTCCATGGCCCTGGTCGTCGACGACGCCCTGGCCGCCGGCTTCGAGATCGAGACCACCCTGGGGGCCGATGACGCCCAGAACGGTCCGTTCAAGTTCCTCGGCGAGCTGACCAGTCCCGACGTCCAGGAAAGCCGCGACGACCGCTACATCGCGGCGCTCGACCTGGAGGGCAACAAGGCCTTCGCCCTGGCCTATGTGGCCCGTGCGGTGACTCCGGGTGAGTTCTTCATGCCCGGGGCCGTGGCCAAGGACATGTATCGCCCCGCGCTCAATGCCCGGTCCGACTCGGGCCGGGCGACCATCTCGCCGGGGGATGACCGGACCCGTCCTCCCCCGCGGACCGCGGGGGAGGACGATTTCGGGACGTGTGGCGCAAGGTCTTAGTCGAAGCGATTTGAGTTGATCATTCCAGTCCCCCGCTTCACCCGTCTGCTGGTCGGCCTGATCGCGCTGCAGGCGGCGCTGCTGCTGATCAGCGCGCTGCTGCCGCCGGACATGGCCCGGGCCCGGCGCTCGTCGCCGGTGGTGCTGGACCAGCGCGGGGGCTGGCTGCGGGCCCTGCCGGTCGAGGACGGGCGCTGGCGGGTGCGAGCCGACCTGACCCGCACTGATCCGGCCTTTCAGAAGCGGCTGATCGCCATCGAGGACGCCCGGTTCTTCCTCCATCCCGGCGTCGATCCCCTGGCGGTGGTCCGCGCCTTCGGCTCGGCGGTGGCCCATGGCCGCCCGACCTCGGGGGCCTCCACCCTGACCATGCAGACCGCCCGCCTTCTGGAGCCCAGGCCCCGTAACCTCGGATCCAAGCTGATCGAGATGGTCCGGGCGGTGCAGTTGGAGGCCCGGCTGACC
>NZ_PEGG01000253.1 GCF_002737765.1 Caulobacter sp. B11
CCCCTCGCACCGGCCGCGACCGCCGGGTGCGAACGTCCGGACCTTCGGCAGTTGAGCCGCCGTGGTGTCGGCGGGCGCTTGCGTTCGGTCAGCCAAGCTTCGACCTCGCCGAGATCCCAGACCACGCAGCGCCGGGTAAGCGAAAAACCGGCGGGGAAACTCTCCGCGTCGCTCCATCTCATAGATGGTCGTGTCGGCGAGCGGCACGATCTTGCGCAACTCTGGCCGACGGATGGCGCGGGTGGCGGGCAGGGCGCCCACGGGGCGGGGCGGCGGCACGAGATCTTGGGACATGGCAGGCTCGCTTTGCGGCCATAGTCCAAGGCCTCGCCCACGGGACAAGCATCAATAAGGTCAAGGTGGGCTCTAGCGTGGAAAGACAGGCGTTCGGCGGTTTTGGAGGCGAGCCGACTCGTGGCCTCAATACGGCCCCGCGCCGCCGCGCCGCCGCGCCGCCGCGCCGTTTTGCCGCCCACAGTCATGACGCCTGAAGCCTTCCGCGCTCTTGCCTTGAGTTTTCCCCGCGCCCAGGAGCGACCGATGCGGGGCTCCCAGGAATTTCACATCAAGGACAAGGTCTTCGCCACGCTCGGCTGGCCGGAGGCCTGCTGGGCGGTGGATCAAAGTTGACGCCGGCCGACCAGACGCGCTTCTGAGAGGCGGCGAGGTATCGCCCGAGCCCGGTGGTCGCGGCAAACGAGGCGTCACCCGCGTGCGCCTGGCCGCCGTCGATGCCGATCGGCTTACGCCGGTGCTCAAGGCGGCCTGGACCCAGGCTGGCGGGCCGATAGCCGATTACGCCTAAGGCTGCTTGGGCTTGGGGAAGCCTTCAGGCCTGTCGGTCTGCGCATAGAGCGTGGCTGGATCGGCGCCGTCGCGGATCGCCATCTGGCGCAGGATTCCCGCCACCATCTTCGGGTTCAGCTTGGGTTTATCCCAGCGCGCCGCGCCGCCCAGGCGGATCGGCTGGTCGGGGTAGCTGAGGAAGGTGAAGGCCGCATCGACCACCTGCTTCATAAGGGCCTTCATTTCCGGATCGGAAATCCGCGAGGCTTCCAGATAGGGGATCTCGCCGGCGGAGCTGACGATCTTGACGTCGCTGAAGTCGCCCGCCGGACTGATCACCTCGCGGCCGGCGTGCCAGTCCTCGAGGATCGAATTGCGAAAGCAGCTTTCGACCAGGGCCAGGGTCAGGCGCTGTAAGGCGCGGTGTTCATAGGGGGGCTCCGCCATCGGTCGTCCTCAAGCTTGGCGGCCCTCACGCCGCGATCGGTTGCGTGGTCGACCTGATCCATCAGGGTGCCGCTGCGTCGCGGAAGACAGTATAGCGCGACCCGCTCGGGCCAGCGCGATTTCCATCGTGAAGGGTAGCTCAGGCCTGTCGGGTTCGTGGATTCGCCAGCCCGTCGACCGCGTCGAGACCCTCGTCCTCGGACGCCCGCTCATCAGGATGCAGACACCAGCGGATCGACGGCGAGCCGACGCCGGGCGCCAGCTCGCCGGGCGTCTGCTGCGACCCCGCCAAATGCACCAACAGTTCGTTCATGCCATTCGACATCGCCCAGTCCCAACGCGGGTGGCCGCTGTCGGCATGGCGGCTGATATCGGCGACGGGTTCCAAGTGGAGGATGGTGCGGCCACCGTCGAGATCGCGTCGCGAAAAAGCGAACACACCGCCGCCGCGCACGAACCGGCCGTCGTGGTGATAGAGGCTCATGAAGGCCACGCCATAGAGTTCGACGTCGTCGGTCATCGCGCGTATCGCCTGTTGGGCCTGCGGAAAGAGTGGGAACATATTAAGAACACGTCAGCGGTCCGGAGTCGAATCCTCCGATCCGTGAGCCTCGCGAATTCGCTGGCCGTCCGGCAGAGCGACGGGTTCAAGGCAAATCGGCGCATGCTGTAGGGAGGATCTGGGCCGCGGCGCTCGTCGGGGCGGCTGGTGCAGCCTTGCAAACGCTTCGCCGGAGGTTCTCGCCGGGCGCTTTTGCGCCCGGCTTCACCCGAACAGGAGAGCGACCGGCGGTCACGCTCGGTCCCGCGGCTTTCGCCGCTCCCTCGGGCGCGACGCCTGCGGGCAGGCTTTTGGCCTGCCGCCGGCCGCTCGACGCCGCCTACCGCCACGCGCGTCGCGCGGGCTCCTGTGCAGGCTTCATTTTGCGAAGAGCGATCACCGAGGTGATCGCGTGGCTTGGGGCTCTGCCCCTGGCGCACTTCGGATCGGCTTCCGCCCAGCTTCGGTCGCTGCGGGCAAGATCGGACAGTGGGTCAGCAACGCCCTGCAGCCGGGTCCCCGCGAAGCCGCCCCTCCGTTTGCACCCCCGGTCTCGCCGACGAGCATCGGCTGTCACCCTGGCTCGGCCACCTGATGGTCAGCCGTCAGGAAACCGCGCGGCCCCTGCTCACGCCTGGTGAGGTCATGCAGCTTCCGCCGGACGAAGCCCTCGTGCAAGTATCCGGCGTGCCGCCGATCCGGGCGACCAAGGTGCGATACTACGTCGACCGCGAGCTGGCTGGGCGGGTGGCGCCGCCGCCGACAAAGCTCTCACCCGTGGCCACGGATGCGCCGTCCGAGTGGATTACGGTGATCAGTGCTGGAAGCGGTTCGCCCGTTACCTCGGGCGAGGCGGGCGACGAAGGCGGCCATCGCATCGAGCCCGAGTTCGAGGCTCCGGTCGAACCCGCGCCGCCACCGCTCCCCCCGGGAACCTCGCTAGAACCGGAGGTCGACAACGACGAGTCCGCGCAGGCCGAGCAAGCGCGTCGGTTCCGAGCCGCGGCCCGGCAAGCTGCCCTCGACCCCGACGACGGCATTCCTCTGTGAGCGGCGCTGTGAAAGTCCAAACCAAGGTCTTCTTGGCCCGCGATCTTTCGCTGGCCCTGGACGCCGCCGCACGGCGCATGAAGCGGTCCAAGTCCGAGATCATGCAGGCGGCGGTCGCCGCCTATCTTTCGCCCGACGGCGATGAGGCGGCCGAGGCCGCCGTCGTGAGGCGGCTCGACCGCATTGGCCGGTCGCTGGAGCGCCTTGAGCGGGACGTGACGATTTCCAACGAGGCGGTCGCCTTGTTGGTCAAAGCCTGGTTGACGGCGACGCCAATTTTGTCGGGTGGGGACCAAAAAGCGCAGAACGCAAAGGGGCAGGAACGCTACGCGGGGTTCCTGGAAGCTCTTTCGCGGCGACTTGCGTCGGGTCGGCTGCTGCGGGCCGAGGTGCTCGATGAAGCGAAGAGTGGCATCGGGGAGGTGTGACTCAAATAGGCCTTCTAGAAGGTCTGCTCGGCGGCAACTCAACGGTCGTAGCCAGTCTCCCTGCTTGGAACTCAGACTTTGAGAGCGCCGGGCATATCGGAAGCGGGAATCGACGGCCGTGGCGACCTGACCCGCCCTGAAGGTGGAACGCCCACGCTGCATAGTGAGGCGGTGCTGTGCCGAGGGGATCCGCGGGCCTATTTTTTGAGAGCGTCGATTGATCTCAGCACCGTACGAGCAATCGATAGGACTTCGTTGCGCCTGCCCCGATGATTGAAAGGTAGTGACTGATCACTATCTTTTGTATATGGGGTTGCAATGGCTCGTCAAAATCTCCCCGCCGCGCAACGCCGTGAAGTGACTGTGGAAGCGGTCGTTGAACTTGCCGCGACGCGTAATCCCGCCGAAATCACGACGGGCCAGATCGCCGAACGAATGCAGCTGACCCAAGGGGCGCTGTTCCGCCACTTCCCGACCAAGGACGCAGTCTGGGACGCGGTTATGGTCTGGACGGCTGACCAACTCACCCAACGACTGGATCAAGCCGAGGCAAGAGGCTTGTCGCCCTTGCTAGCGCTTGAGCA
>NZ_PEGG01000254.1 GCF_002737765.1 Caulobacter sp. B11
ACATCGGCCTCGACGACCTCTTCGCCGGCGTCGACTCGGTTGGGCCAGGGCGTTGAGCACGCGCTTGGCGCCGCTGCGGCCCTTGACGTCGCCGGTCAGGGTGACGCCGCCGCCGGGCGTCTCGATCAACACCTTGAAGGCGTCCTCGATCAGGGCGGCGTGGCGACCGGCGGGACCGGTCACGGCGTGGACCGCGTCATCGGACAGCGGCAGGAACTCGGGGGTGCGGCTCAAGCGGACTCCAGGACGGACTGGCTCTCGAGCACGCCGCCCAAGCTCATCTTGGCGGCGGACTCGATGCGGACGGGCGCGATCTGACCGATCAGGCTATCGGGCCCGGTCGCGAACACCGCCTGCAGATAGGGACTGCGGCCGACGATTTGACCGGGGTTGCGACCATTTTTCTCGAACAGCACCGGCAGGGTCTTGCCGACCTGGCCGGCGTTGAAGGCCACCTGCTGTTCGTCGAGCAGGGCGTTGAGACGCTGCAGGCGCTCGGTCTTGACCGCCTCGTCGACCTGGCCGGTCATGGCCGAGGCCGGGGTGCCCGGACGGCGGGAATATTTGAACGAGAAGGCCGAGGCGAAACCGACATCGCGGATCAGCTCCAGGGTCTTTTCGAAGTCGCCGTCGCGCTCGCCGGGGAAGCCGACGATGAAGTCGCCGCTCAGGGCGATGTCCGGACGGGCGGCGCGGATGCGCTCGATCAGGCGCACATAGCTCTCGGCCGTGTGGTCGCGGTTCATGGCCTTGAGGATCTTGTCGCTGCCGGCCTGCACCGGCAGGTGCAGATAGGGCATCAGCTCGGGCAGGTCGCCATGGGCCTCGATCAGGTCGTCGCCCATGTCGCGCGGGTGGCTGGTGGTGTAGCGGATGCGGTCGATGCCCTCGATACGAGCCAGCCGGCGAACCAGCTTGGCCAGGGAAGAGCCGCCGCCGTCATAGGCGTTGACGTTCTGGCCCAGCAGGGTCAGCTCGCGCACCCCCTGGTCGGCCAGGCGGCGGGCCTCGTCCTCGATGGCCTCGGGCGGACGCGACCACTCGCCGCCGCGGGTATAGGGCACCACGCAGAAGGTGCAGAACTTGTCGCAGCCCTCCTGCACGGTGAGGAAGGCGCTGACCCCGCCCACCTGGCGCTCGGCCGGCAGGGCGTCGAACTTCTCGTCGGCGGCGAAATCGACCGCCAGCCGCTCGCCGGTCGCCCGGTGGGCGCGGGCGATCAGCTCGGGCAGTTGGTGATAGGACTGCGGACCGACCACCAGATCGACCGCCTTCTGGCGATGCATGATCTCCTTGCCCTCGGCCTGGGCCACGCAGCCGGCCACGGCGATGGTCATGCGGCCGCCGGCCTGCGCCTTGCGGTCCTTCATCTGCTTGATGTAGCCGAGCTCGGAATAGACCTTCTCGGTGGCCTTCTCGCGGATATGGCAGGTGTTGAGCACCACCAGATCGGCGCCCTCGGGATCATCGACCACGCCATAGCCCAGCGGCCGCAGGACATCGGCCATGCGCTCGCTGTCATAGACGTTCATCTGACAGCCGTAGGTCTTGATATAGAGGCGCTTTTGCGGGGTCTCGCTCATGGGGCGAGGTTATGGGGGCGACGAGGCTGGCGCGCAAGGTTCTGGGGGCAACACCCCCTCAGGCGCTTCGCGCTAGCTCCCCCAAAGGGGGAGCATCGGGCGCGCCAAATGCTCCCCCTTTGGGGGAGGTGGCCCGGAGGGCCGGAGGGGGCGTGTCGCCCGCTCACTCCTCGATCGGAACCCCGTACAGTTCCAGCCGGTGGTCGATCAGCTTGTAGCCCAGCTTGCGGGCGATGGCGTTCTGCAGGGCCTCGATCTCTTCGTCGACGAACTCGATGACCTTGCCGCTCTTCATGTCGATCAGGTGATCGTGGTGGTGGCTGGGGGTCTCTTCATAGCGCGAGCGGCCGTCGCGGAAATCGTGGCGCTCGATGATGCCGCTCTCCTCGAACAGGCGCACGGTGCGATAGACCGTGGCGATCGAGATGTGCGGGTCCACGGCGTGGGCGCGACGGTGCAGTTCCTCGACATCAGGGTGGTCGTCGGCCGACGACAGCACGCGCGCGATCACGCGGCGCTGGTCGGTCATGCGCATCCCGTTTTCGATGCAGAGTTTCTCGAGGCGATCCAAGGCGCGTCTCCGGGTCGATTCGACGGCAAGATAGGCGGGTGCGCCCTAAGTGTTAAGGCTCCGCCGCATCACGACCGCGTCCTTTGGGCCGTCCGCCTCGGCATAGTAGCCGCGGCGCAGGCCGACGCGGGTGAAACCGCTCGTCTCATACAGCCCCAGGGCCGCCAGATTGTCCGCCGCCACCTCGAGAAACAGCACCTGCGCCCCGGTCTCGACCGCGACGCCGGCCGCCATTTCGACCAGGGCCGCGCCCCAGCCGCGCCGGCGAGCGGCGGGGTCGACGGCCAGGGTCAGGATCTCGGCCTCGCCGCCGATCGACCGGCAGAGGATGAAGCCCTTGGCCTCGTCAGCCTCGCCGAGAAGGGCGAAGACGCCGGGGCCGCCCAGCAGGCTCTCGAAGGCCTCGGCGCTCCAGGGCCGGGCGAAGGCCCGGTCATGCAGATCGGCGAGGGTGAAACAGGCCTCCAGCCCGACCGGACGCAGGATCATGCCGCCGGCGCCACGGCATAGGGCGCGCGCAGATAGAGCGGCCGGGGGGCATGACGCGGGGCGGGGCGGGCGGCGGCCAGTCGGGCGATGACGACGGGGTCGGCGAAGGCCGGGGTCTGGACCACGGCCCGGTCAGGACCTCGGCCAGCAACGGCGCGCCCGAGCCGATCAGCGTCACGGGGCCGCCGGCGTGCAGTTCGGCCAGTCGGGCCGCCGCCACGCCGATCTCCAGGGCGTCGGGGCCATCAGCGAGACGCCGCCGTCGAAGACCTGCAGATAGACCTGGGCCATTTTCGCGTCGAGCACGGCGGCGACGAAGCCGCCGGTCGCGCCGGCCAGGGCTTCGAGCGTATTGATCCCGACGCAGGGGATCGACAGGGCGACGGCCAGGCCCTTGGCGAAGGACAGGCCAACCCTCAGGCCGGTGAACGATCCCGGCCCCACCGTCACGGCGATCCGGGTCAGGACGGAAAAGGCGGCGCCGGCTTCGTTCCATCACCTCTCGGGCCAGGACGGCGATACGCTCCTGATGACCGCGGGGGTCATGGGCTCGCTGCGGGCGGCCAGCACCGGTCGCCGTCGAGCACGGCGATCGAGCAGGCGCCCAGGCAGGTGTCGATGGCGAGGATCATGCGGCGGCTTGTAGCATCAGGCGTCCCGGGATGCGAGCCCCGGGGCCCAGCGATCCCGCCGCCGGATCGCGCCGGCGGCGGGACAGGCTCAGACGATCTGGGCGGCTTCGGCGAAGTCCAGGCGCGGGCTGCGCGGGAACAGGTTGTCGT
>NZ_PEGG01000255.1 GCF_002737765.1 Caulobacter sp. B11
CCGACAGCGTGCTCGTGCTGCCCGCCCACAACGACCCCTTCCGGGGCCTGCACGCCCGCATCGACCACCTGATCGCCGGCCACGAGCGGGGTCTGGAGCGCCTGGAGAAGAAGCTGGCCGAGCCCAAGCGCGCGGTCGAGGTGTTCGGGGCCCTGTTCGCCCGCGCCATCGGGCCCGAGCTGCTGGGCATGGCCACCGGCGAGGCCCTAGCCCACCTCAACTGCCTGATCGGCCGAGGCCGGGTGGCGCGTGAGGCGGACGCGGCGGGCGTTCACTGGTATCGGGCCTTGGCCCGCGCGCCGGCCTAGCGGCAGACGGTCCGCTCATAGACCGCCCCGCTGCGACGGTCATAGTCGCGGACGGTCCAGCAGTCGCTCGGGCGCGGGCCGCGATCATAGCCGTAGCCGTAGCCATAACGGGGCGGCGGCGGCGCGTAGCCGTATCCGTAGCCATAGGCCGGACGGCTGTAGCCGCGGTCATAGCCGCGGTCATAGCGGGGGCTGTTGTCGCCGCTGGACAGGGCCGCGCCGAGCGCGAGGCCGATCACCCCCGCCACGATCACCGCCTCGGCCGTGTCGCCACGGTCGCGGTGACGGTCGCCGCGATGGCGGCGGTAGTCGTCGGCCGAGGCCGCGCTGGCCGAGGCCACGAGGCTGACGGCGGCCAGGCCGGCGGCCACGCGGCCCAGCAGGGTGAAGGTGTCGCGGGTCATGTTCAGGCTCCCCAGGCCGATCCAACCGGCCATTTCAGAGGCCCAGGGTCCGATCCGACGCCTGAACGGCGCCTGAACGAAAAAGTGCATCCGGTTTATTCACGATTTCCCGCCATGCTGGATTTTCGAACGGTCGCCAGAACGGACGGCCGATCTACGTGAAAGCGATCGAGCGATGTCGAACAACGTGGCGTTCCGGGCCGGCGAGGCCCTGCAGGTGCTGTCGTTCGAAGTGGGCGCCCAGACCTACTGTGTTCCCGTCGGCACCGTGCGCGAGATCCGCGGCGTCACCCCCGCCACCCCGCTGCCGGACGCGCCGCCCTTCGTGCGCGGCGTGATCAATCTGCGCGGCCAGGTGATGCCGGTCATCGACCTGTCCGAACGGCTCGGCAAGGGCCTGGCCCTCGACGGCCCGCGTCAGGTGATCATCGTGGTCGAGCACAATGACGACGTGGCCGGCCTGCTGGTCGACGCCGTCTGCGACAGCTTCATCGTCCCGGCCGAAAGCATCAGCACCCCGCCGTCGGTCGGCGAGGAAACCTCGCCCCTGGTCTCGGCGATCGTCACCCTGGACACCGGCATGCTGATCCTGCTGGCCGTCGAGACCATCCTGCCCGAGCGCCCCGCCCTGGCCGCCTAGGATCCCAACTTCGAACATTTGTTCGAATAGACTCTTTCGCCGACCCCCGCCGAACGCTAATCTCTCCCCGCAACAACGGGAGAGACGGCATGAAGGCGGCTGTGCTGCGCGAGGTGGGCAAGCCCCTCCAGATCGAAGATGTGGCCATCGGCAAGCCGGGCCCGCGCGAGGTGCTGATCCGCACCAAGGCCGCCGGCGTCTGCCACTCCGACCTGCACTTCGTCGAAGGCTCCTATAGCCACGCCCTGCCCGCCGTGCTGGGCCATGAGAGCGCCGGCATCGTCGAGGCGGTCGGGTCCGAGGTCCGCACCGTCAAGGTCGGCGACCACGTCATCACCTGCCTCAACCCCTATTGCGGCCACTGCGAGGTGTGCCTGACCGGCCACCTGAACCTGTGCATCAGCTCGGAAACCCGCCGCGCCAAGACCGATGAGCCGCGCCTGTTCCGCGAAGACCTCTCCGGGTCGGGCGACACCAAGATGGCCCAGTTCCTGAACCTGTCCTCGTTCGCCGAGATGATGCTGGTGCACGAGCACGCCTGCGTCGCCATCCGCAAGGACATGCCGTTCGACCGCGCCGCCCTGATCGGCTGCTCGGTGCTGACCGGGGTCGGCGCGGTGACCCAGACCTCCAATGTCCGCCCGGGCGAGACCGTGGCCGTGATCGGCTGCGGCGGCGTCGGCCTGGCGGCGATCAACGGCGCGGCCATCGCCGGCGCCGGCCGGATCATCGCCATCGACCGCATCGCCTCCAAGCTGGCGCTGGCCAAGCAGTTCGGGGCCACCGACGTGATCGACGCCAGCGATGGCGACGCGGTCAAGCAGGTGCTGGAGATGACCGGCGGCGGCGTTCACCACAGCTTCGAGGCCATCGGCCTGAAGGCCACCGCCGAGCAGTCGTTCCGCATGCTGCGCCGGGGCGGCACGGCCAATGTCATCGGCATGATCCCGGTGGGCGTCAAGATCGAGCTCAACGGCTCCGACTTCCTGGGCGAGCGCCGCATTCAGGGCAGCTTCATGGGCTCCAACCGCTTCCCGGTCGACATGCCCCGGCTGGTCGACTTCTACATGTCGGGCAAGCTCAACCTCGACGCCCTGATCTCGCGCCGCATCAGGCTGGACGAGGTCAACTCGGCCTTCGACGAACTCAAGCGCGGCGAGCTGGCGCGGTCGGTGATCGTGTTTGACTGAGGGCGGCGGCTTGGGCGTCTGACCTTCAGCCCTCTCTCTTTGAGAGAGGGCGGGCCCCGTCCCGGCGAAGGCCGGGATGGGAGGGTGAGCGGTTACAGCCTCGGCGGAAGGGCGCTGCCGGGCGTCGGCAGCCGATTCAACAAGTCGGTCTGATCGGGACCAGGAACAGGTGCGCTGTCAGCTTAAGCGCTAAAGTCCGCATCGGACGCGTCTCTGACCTTGGGAAGGTCCGCTTCCTGGCAAAGACCCAAGCGTTACGGATCTGTATTTCGCTAACGGCCAGGCCTGGCGCAAGGGAGGATCGCCTACTTTCAAGAGCCCCGGTCGATGGCGGTGACCTCGACGGATTGCGTCCTGGGCGCGGGATCACGCGGGGCGCTGGCTCTTGCCATCTCTTGCTCTGCCGCGCCAATAGGAGGCGGCCGGAGTTTTGAGGCGACGATGACCCAGACACGATTGAAAGGCTCCGAGCGCCGCGAGCGCTTTCTCGACGCGGCCGCGCAGATCGTGATCGAGCAGGGCGTCGCCGCAGTCACGATGGACGGCGTGGCGCATCTGACAGGCGTCACCAAGGCGCTGGGCTATCGCTACTTCACCGACCGCGACGATCTGCTGACGGC
>NZ_PEGG01000256.1 GCF_002737765.1 Caulobacter sp. B11
GCCTGCGCGGCGGTGGAGGGCTTCCTGGGCTATTATCCGGCGGTGCGGGAGCGGCTCGACATCGTCTACCTGCCCTATCCGCGACCCCGGGGGCCTGTGGTCGAACTGCTGGGCGAGGCGCACCAGAACCTGCCCATGCTGGTGCTGGCTGAGCCCTTCGCCCATGCCGATCTGCGTCCTGACGATCTGCTGTGCGCCAACGGCCGCTGGTTCGCCACCAATGAGGGTCCGGTGACCCGCTATCTGGCCGCTCGCCACGGGGTGGCGCCGCCACATCCCTGACCAAGCACGGCGGGGCAGAAAACAGCGCTCAGCCGGGGCTGTCGACCGGCATTGGGTTGATCCTTGTCGAAACGGCGCTAGGACTAGCCGCGTAAGCGCCGGTCCTTCTCAAGGGGCCCCTTTGAGCGGGATCGGTCTGCAGGACCCCTGGGATTTCCAGGGGGCTGGCCCCATATTCTGTCCGGCGCTCTCGGCGCATGTCTCAAGGCAAAGACCCATGGCTCAGTACGACGTCGTCATCATCGGGGCGGCCCCGGCGGCTACAATGGCGCGATCCGCGCCGGGCAGTTGGGCCTGAAGGTCGCGATCATTGAGGGCCGCGGCAAGCTGGGCGGCACCTGCCTGAACGTCGGCTGTATGCCCTCCAAGGCCTTGCTGCACGCCTCCGAACTCTATGACGCCGCCGCCAACGGCGAGCTGGCGGCCATGGGCGTCGAGGTGACGACCAAGCTCAACCTGCCGCAGATGATGAAGCAGAAGGCCGACAGCGTCGAAGCCCTGACCAAGGGCGTCGAGTTCCTGATGAAGAAGAACAAGGTCGAGTACATCAAGGGCTGGGGCCGCATCGCCGGGCCCGGCAAGGTGGTGGTCAAGACCGAGGACGGGGCGGAATCCACGCTCGAGACCAAGAACATCGTCATCGCCACCGGCTCCGAGCCGACGCCGCTTCCGGGCGTGACCGTTGACAATCAGCGCGTCGTCGATTCGACCGGGGCTCTGGTCCTGCCGGAAGTGCCCAAAAGCCTGATCGTGGTCGGCGCCGGCGTCATCGGCTTGGAACTGGGCTCGGTCTGGCGCCGCCTGGGCGCCGAGGTCACCGTGGTCGAGTATCTCGATCGCATCCTGCCGGGCACCGACGACGAGGTCGCCAAGGCGTTCCAGCGGATCCTCGTCAAGCAGGGATTCAAGTTCAAGCTCGGCGCCAAGGTCACCGGCGCGATGGCGACCGCCAAGCAGGCCCAGTTGACGGTTGAGCCGGTCGCCGGCGGCCCCGCCGAGACCCTGCAGGCTGACTATGTGCTGGTCGCCATTGGCCGCCGGCCCTTCACCGAGGGGCTCGGCCTGGAGACGGTCGGCATCACGCCCGACAAGCGCGGCGTCATCGCCAATGACCACTTCAAGACCTCGGCCCCGGGTGTCTGGGTGGTCGGTGACGTGACCAGCGGCCCGATGCTGGCCCACAAGGCCGAGGACGAGGGCGTGGCCTGTATCGAGCTGATCGCCGGCAAGGCCGGTCACGTGAATTACGGCATCATCCCGGGCGTCATCTACACCAAGCCCGAGGTGGCCACGGTCGGCCAGACCGAGGAGCAGCTGAAGGCCGCGGGCGTCGCCTACAAGATCGGCAAGTTCCCGTTCGCCGCCAACAGCCGGGCCAAGATCAACCACGAGGGCGATGGTTTCGTGAAGGTCCTGGCCGACGCCAAGACCGACCAGATCCTCGGCGTCCACATGATCGGGCCCAATGTCGGCGACATGATCGGCGAATATTGCGTGGCCATGGAATTTGGCGGCGCCTCGGAAGACGTGGCCCGAACCTGCCATCCCCACCCGACTCGCTCCGAGGCCCTGCGTCAGGCCGCCATGGGCGTCGAGGGCTGGACGATGCAGGCCTAGACTTTCAGGCCGCTGAAGACGTTTGTCGGATCGCTCCGACAGGGGCGGGGTTTCGGAAACGGGACCCCGCCATTCTTTTACGGGCTGGCGCCCCCAAACACCTCCGTCATTCCCGCCCTTGTTGTTCAGACCGGGGACATGCCTGACGGTTGTTCGGGGACATAGCTGACACATCACTGGCTGGAATGGCTCTTGAGGAGGGCGGTCCATGCCTTGGCGTGAGGTTTCGGCGATGGAACAGCGGCGTGAGTTTGTCAGGCTTGCGATGATGGAAGGGGCAAACCGGCGGGAGTTGTGCCGACGGTTCGGGATCAGTCCGGAGGTCGGCTACAAGTGGCTGGCTAGGGCGCAGGCAGGGGATGGCGATCTGGCGGACCGTTCTCGTCGGCCCCACGGCAGCCCGGGCCGCACCGACGGCGTGATCGAGGCGGCGGTGTTGGCGGTTCGCCAAGCGCATCCGGCCTGGGGCGCGCGGAAGATCAAGGCATGGTTGGAGGCGCGAGGAACGGCGGCTCCAGCGGTCTCGACAGTGCATGAGATCCTGCGCCGTCACGGCCGGATTGAGCCCTTCCCCGAAGCGCCGGGCAAGGCCTGGACGCGCTTCGAACGAAGCGAACCCAACGAGCTCTGGCAGATGGATTTCAAGGGTTGGGTGCGGCTCGCCGGCGGCCAACGCTGCCATCCCTTGACCGTGCTGGACGACCATTCGCGCTTCTCGCCGGCTTTGCGCGCCTGCGCCGATCAGCAGAGCGTCACCGTCCAGGCCCATCTGGAGCAGGCCTTTCGCCGCCACGGACTGCCCCGGGCCTTCTTCGTCGACAACGGCCCGCCCTGGGGTTCGTCCTGGGACCAGGCCAGCGGCGAGCGCTGGACGCGCCTGGCCGTCTGGCTGCTCAAGCTCGGCGTGCGGGTGCTCTACAGCCGCCCCTACCATCCTCAGAGCCGGGGCAAGATCGAACGCTTCCACCGCTCACTGGCCGCAGAGGTCTTTGCCCTGCGCACCTTCGACAGCCTCGCGGAGGTTCAGCGGGCTTTCGACCGCTGGCGGGAAACCTATAACCACGAGCGCCCTCACGAAGCTCTCGGTCAGACCTGCCCCGCCAGCCGCTATCGCCCGAGCCCGCGGACGATGCCCGACCGCCTGCCCTCGCCAGAGTACGACGCCGAAGACATCGTCAGGACCGTTTCCACAACCAAGGCCTATGTCCGCTTCAACGGGCGCCTATGGCCCGTCCCCAAGGCCTTCCGCGGTGAACGCCTCGCCCTGCGCCCCCTCCATCGCGATGGACAATACGGCGTCTTTTTCGCAAGCCACCCCGTCGCCTTCATCGACTTGACCAATCCCAAAACTGTCAGCCATGTCTCCGAACAGGTGTCCGCTATGTCCCCGGTCTGAACAACAAGGGCGGGAATGACGGGAAGATTTGAGATAGCGCCGGGCCCAGCGTCTGCCCAAATTGTGTCGGGACC
>NZ_PEGG01000257.1 GCF_002737765.1 Caulobacter sp. B11
GGGGGAATTGCGCACCAGTTGGGTGAACTGAACCCCGTCCAGGGGCGACATCTTGAAATCGACGATGGCGATGTCGATGGCGAAGTCGCGCAGCGCCTGCAGCGCCTCGCCCCGTCCATCGCCTCGTGAACATGCTTGACGCCAGCGCCCTTGAGGATGGCCGAGACGATGGCTCTCATGTGGTAGTCGTCGTCCACCAGCAGAAAACGCAATTGTCCAAGCATCGCCGACATGCGGGGTGAGTTTCCTTACGGTCTAGGGAGGCGTTCGGATACAGCGCCGACACAAGGGTGTCGATACCCGCGAGAGGGCGTAGGACTGAAAAGGGCTCACCCTAAGGGTGATTGTTCCCCGAAATGAGCAACAGCGACGGATCGAGGTTCTGGTCACGCCAGCGCATGCGCCAGCACAGGTGCGGACCGGTCGCTCGGCCCTTCATGCCGACCGCGCCGATCCGTTGTCCCTGAGTCACCCGATCGCCCGCCGACACGTCCAGACGCGACTGATGCAGGTAGACGGTGATCAGTCCTTGGCCATGGTCGATCATCACCAGGCCGCCCTCGAAATGCATGTCGGGTTCGGCCAGGGTCACCAGACCGGCGGCGGGGGCGACGATCGGCGTGCCCGTCGGCGCGGCCAGATCGACCCCCAGGTGCGGGCGCTTGGTCTCGCCATTGAGGATCCGCTGGCCGCCGAAGCTGGACGAGCGACGGGTGGCCTTCACCGGAAGGATGAAGCCGGTGCGAAAATGATCCTCGTCGAGGCGGCTGGCATAGCCGGCGGCCTTGCGCTGGTTTTCCGAGGCGATGCGCGCCAGCAGCGCCGGCTCGATCGGGGTGACCTGGCTGGGCGGCAGGCCGTCGATGCGCTGGATGTCGAAGCGTCCCGGCGCGATCGATCGTTCGTGGGTCGAGGATCCGTCGGGGGTCTCGACAGTGATGACGGCCGGCGGCGGCGCGTCGCGGTCGAAGCCGAGGACGAACCAGCCCTGGGCGGAGGCTTGTGTGGCGGGCAGGCCATTCAACAGCACCGCGGCGCGCGGCGCGGTGCGCCCGATCGCGTAGCCGCCCTGCACGAAGCGTCCGCTCAGGGTCAGCCCGGGCGCGGCGGCGCGCGCCGTTTGGACCAGGCCCAGGCCGACCCCGGCGGCCGCTAGTCCCGTCAGGATGCGGCGGCGGTTCAGCCGTTCAGCTCCTGCCAGCGCTTGAGGGCCTCACGGGGACCGGCATAGGCCTCCTGCACTTCGGCGCTCCAGTAGCGCAGGGCGTCGAGCGAGACGCGTGCGCCGCTCACCGCGCAGACCACGTGGGAGCCAGGCGACATGACGGCGAATTCGCCATCGCCATAATGGAGCACGGCCAGGCCGCCGTTTTTGCCGAGGTCACGATCAAGAGCGTTCATGGCTTCCTTCTACGCCAGATGCGGGCCTCAGAACAGGTCACCCTGGCGGGTCGGCGGCGCGGCGGGCTTGGGACGGACCGGGCGGGCGGGCGGCGCCGGTGACGGGGGCGCTGGCGGCGTCGAGCCCAGGCCATCGATCACCGCGTCGCGCGCCCCGCGCCGGAAGGTCAGGCTGACCCGCTCACCGGCCGCCAGTTCGTCGGCCGCGCGGGCGATCGTGCCGTCGGCCTTGTGGACCAGGGCGAAGCCCAGATCGAGCGGGCGGTTGGGATCCAGCGACTGACGCAGCTTGTCGAGGTTGGACAGCCGATCGCCCTCGCGCTCCAGGCGGCGGCGCGCCCCGGCGTTCAGGCGGTCCCACAGGGCGGGCAGGCGAGCGTTGCGGGCCACCTGCTCGGGCGCGCGGCGGGCGGCCAGGTCAAGGCGGCGGCCCAGGTCCTCGACCCGCTTGCAGCAGTCGGCGCGCTGGCGGTTCAGGGTCTCGGGCGACAGGCGGGCCGAGACCTTCAGCAGGTCGCGGGCATGGACGTCGGTATTGCGCTGCAGGGCGGCGTCCAGCCGGGCGGCGACCGCCTCGAAGCGGCGCTGGCCGGCGGCGGTCAGGTCGTCGGGACGCGGCAGGCCCGGGCCGCCAGGTCCAGCCGCTGCTGGGCCAGGGCCAGCAGGTCGGCGGGGCGGGGCAGGCCGCGGGCGGCGCTGATCAGGCGGGTGCGGCGCTCGTCCACCACCCGGCCGCCGGTGCGGATCAGGCGGCGGTCATAGTCGGCGACCAGGGCCCGCAGCTCGCTGAGCACCGGCGTGGCCATCTCGGCGGCGGCGGTGGGGGTAGGCGCGCGCCGGTCGGAGACGAAGTCGATCAGGGTGGTGTCGGTCTCGTGGCCGACGGCCGAGATCAGCGGGATGGCTCCCTCGAACACCGTGCGGGCCAGGCCCTCGTCGTTGAAGGCCCAGAGATCCTCCACCGAGCCGCCGCCCCGGGCGACGATCAGGATGTCGGGACGCGGCACGGGGCCGCCGGGCGCGATGGCGTTGAAGCCGCGAATGGCGGCGGAAACCTGGGCGGCGGCCTGGTCGCCCTGCACCACCACCGGCCAGACCAGCACCTGGCACGGCCAGCGGTCGCGGATGCGGTGAAGGATGTCGCGGATCACCGCGCCCGTGGGGCTGGTGATCACCCCGACCACGGCCGGCATCGAGGGCAGGGGGCGCTTGGCCGAAGCGGCGAACAACCCCTCGGCGTTCAGCCGGGCCTTCAGGCGCTCAAGTTGGGCGAGCAGCGCCCCGACCCCGGCCGCCTCCATGGTCTCGATGACGATCTGGTAGCGCGAGCCGGCCGGATAGGTGGTGATCTTGCCGGTGACGATCACCTCCAGCCCGTGCTCGGGCCGCACGCCCAGGCCGCGCACGCTGCCCTTCCACACCACCCCGTCGATGGCGGATTTGTCGTCCTTGATCGTCAGATAGACGTGGCCATTGCCGTGATGGGTGACCTTCGACAGCTCGCCGCGCAAGCCGCACGAAGGCGTAGCTGGTCTCCAGCGTACGCTTCAGGGCGAAGGCCAGTTCCGAGACGGAATAGGCCGGCGCGTTGGAATCGGAGACGGCGTCGGTCATGGGGGACTAGATAGGACGGATGCGGCGGTCGGGGAATGCGTCGCGCTAACCCCGACACAACAAATCCCGGACAGCCTCTCGGCCATCCGGGATCGTGTTCCGACCTTTGGCCTGTGAAAGCCTAGATGTAGCGGCGCAGCGAGCGGGCCAGTTCGGTGGCGCCGGACTTCTTCTTCGATTGTT
>NZ_PEGG01000258.1 GCF_002737765.1 Caulobacter sp. B11
GCGTTCAGGGCCTTCCAGGCGGCCGCGTGACGGGGTTCGAAAGGGATGATGCGCATGGCTTCAGTATTGGCGGCCAAGCCGTGCTAGGCAAGGAACGAGGAGCTCGCCCGATGGTCCACCCGGTCTATGCCGACCTGCCCGTTACCATCTCGAAGAGATGAGCGGCCTGGCCCGCGACACCGGGGCCATCAATCTGGGCCAGGGCTTTCCCGACGATCCCGGCCCCCTGCCCCTGCGCCGCAAGGCCGCCCAGGCCCTGATCGAGGGCTCCAACCAGTATCCGCCCATGCGCGGCCTGCCCGCCCTGCGCCAGGCGGCGGCGGGGCATTATGCCCGCGTCCAGGGCCTGGATCTGGACTGGGGAGCAGGAGATCGTCGTCACCTCCGGGGCCACCGAGGCCCTGGCGGCGGCCTTCCTGTCGCTGATCAGCCCCGGCGACGAGGTGGTGCTGTTCCAGCCGCTCTATGACGCCTATCTGCCGATGGTGAAGCGGGCCGGCGGCGTGCCGCGACTGGTGCGTCTGGCGCCGCCGCACTGGCGGTTCGACCGGCCGATGCTGGAGGCGGTGTTCAGCGACCGCACGCGGCTGGTGGTGCTCAACAGCCCGCTCAATCCGGCCGGCTCGGTCGTCCCCGACGAGGATCTGGCCCTGCTGGCGGAGTTCTGCCGGCGCCACGACGCCATCGCCGTCTGCGACGAGGTCTGGGAGGGGGTGGTGTTCGACGGTCGGTCCCACCGGCCGCTGATCACCTTCCCGGGCATGCGCGACCGCTGCGTGAAGATCGGCTCGGCCGGCAAGCTGTTTGGCATGACCGGCTGGAAGGTCGGGTTCCTCTGCGCCGCCCCGCCCCTGACCCGCGCCCTGGCCGGCGCCCATCAGTTCCTGACCTTCACCACCCCGCCCAACCTGCAAACGGCCGTGGCCTTTGGCCTGGATGAGCCCGGCGACTGGTTCCAGACCATGCCGGCGGGCCTGCAAGCCTCGCGCGACCGGCTGTCCGCGGCGCTGTCGGCGGCCGGCTTCGCGGTCCTGCCCAGCGCCGGGACCTATTTCCTCAATATCGACCTGGCCGCCTCGGGCGTCGATGAGGACGATCGCACCTTCGCCCTGCGGGCGGTTCGCGACCACGGCGTGGCCAGCATCCCGGTCTCGGCCTTCTATGCCGAGGATCCGGTCCGCCACATCCTGCGCCTGTGCTTCGCCAAGGCCGACGACACCCTGGATGAAGGCGTAAGGCGCCTGGCGCGGGCGGCGGGCAAGACCTGAGCGACGCGCTCCCCGGCCTCTTAAGCGGAATTTGAGACCTTGCCGGCTAAGGTCGCCCCCAATGCACGCCCGCCGCAAGATCTATGGTCAGGAGAACCGGCCACTTGAGCCATCGGCCTTCGCGTCGATGCTGTCGGCGCACGAGGACCTGATCGCCGGACGACGCGGCGGCGCGCGGCTGATCGCCCGCTTCGTGGTCGCCCAGTCCAGGCGGTGCGACCTGCGCAAGCTGCCGGATTCCGACTTCACCGGCGCCGACCTCAGCGGCTCGACCTTTGTCGGGGCCGAGCTGCAGCGGGCCTCACTCTATTGCGCCAACCTGACTCGCTGCGATTTTCGCGGGGCGCGCCTCAATCGCGCCGACCTGCGCGGCGGCAAGTTCCACGGGGCTCAGCTGGCCGGGGCCGTGCTCGACGAGGCCGACATGCGGGCGGCGATCCTGTGCGTCGCCGACGACCTCCTCGGCCTCAAATGGATGGGCGGGTCGGCGCAGGTCAAAGGCGCCAGCCTCAACGGCGTCAATCTCGATGACGCCGAGGCCTTCGCCGTCGACTTCAGCAACTGCTCGCTGCGCGGGGCCAAGCTGCGCGGCGCCAACCTCAAGAACGCCATCTTCACCAACGCCAATCTGGACGGCGCCGATCTGTCCGGCGCGCGGCTCGAGGGCGCCAGCTTTCGCAACGCCATCCTGACCGGGGTCGATGTCGAGCAGCTCGGACTGTCGCCGGCGGCCACGGCGGGCTGCGTGCGCGATCCGACCCCCGCCGCCTGGGCCCGGCTCGACCACATCCTCGCCCAGGTCGCCCAAGGCGAGGCCTGGGTGACCAGCAACGGCCAGCACGGAAGCTCGGCGGTGCTCGACCGCCTCGACCTGCGGCCCGCCGCCACCGCCTTCGCCGGCAAGCGACTGGTGGGATTGAGCGCGCGCGGGGCCCTGGCCGTTCGGGTCGATTTCGCGGGGGCCGAACTGCCGGGGGCCAATTTCGACGACGCCGACCTGCGCGGCGCCAGCTTCAAGGGCGCGGATCTGCGCGGCGCCTCGTTCCGCCGGGCCAATCTGGCTCACGCCGTGTTCCAGGACGCCGACACCTCGGCCCTGCCCCTGCGCGACGGCCGCGCCCGTTCCGTGCAGCTGGACGGCGCGATCCTTGACGGGTCGGGCCTGCGCCGGCCCGGTCTCTAGCCGCCCTGGCAGGCGACTCTAGATCGTCGCGCCGCCGTCCACCACCAGCGCCTGGCCGGTCATGAAGCTGCCGGCCTGGGAGGCCAGATAGATCGCCGCCCCTGCCAGCTCGTCGGGCTCGCCGATCCGGCGCAGGGGCACGCCCTTGGTCGAGCGCTCCAGGGTGGCCGGATCGTCCCACAGCGCCTTGGCGAAGTCGGTCTTGATCAGGCCCGGCGCGATGCAGTTGACCCGCACATTGTCGGGTCCGAATTCGTGGCCAGGTTGCGGGCCAGCTGGAAGTCGGCGGCCTTGGAGATGTTGTAGGCCCCGATGATGGCCC
>NZ_PEGG01000259.1 GCF_002737765.1 Caulobacter sp. B11
CACCACCGCCTCGCCGTCCGACGACAGCTGCACGTCCAGCTCGACGCCATACCCGCCGGCGCAGGCGGCCTGGAACGCGGCCAGCGAGTTTTCCGGCGCGCCGCCGGGCGTCCAGAGTGCCACGATGGGCGATGGGCGGATCGAACAGCAGGTCCCAGGCTTCGCCAAAGGCCGCGGGATCGGGACGGGGCGAATGATGCATCAGAACACCTCCACCACGGCGTCGACCTCGACCGCGAAGCCAAGCGGCAGCTTGTAGACCCCCACCGCCGAGCGGGCATGGCGACCGCGATCGCCGAACGCCGCGACCATCAGGTCGGAACAGCCATTGATCACCTTGGGGATCTCGATGAAGTCCGCCGCCACCTGGGCGAAGCCGCCGAGCTTGACCACCTGCTTGATGCGGTCGAGGTCGCCGTCGGTCGCGGCCTTCATCTGGGCCAGCAGGTTGATCCCGCACAGCCGCGCCGCCGCCTGGGCCGTCTCAAGGTCGACATCCGCGCCGACCGTGCCCCGAATGCCGCCCTGAGCGTCCAGCGAGACCTGGCCGGAAATGTGGATCAAGGACCCCGCCCGCACGAACGGAACATAGTTGGCAACCGGCGCCACCGGCTGCGGCAGAACGATCCCGAGACTGGCCAGACGCTGTTCAACCTGAGACATCATGCACTCCAAGACCTGAAGCCCATGCTTAGCGCGGCGCGAGGCCGGCACAAGAAAAAAGGCCCGAACCGTCACCGGTCCGGGCCCCTTGACTGGGTCTGCGAGAAGACCGCGCCGAGGCGCGGCGGGCGCGCCTTAGCGGGCGGCCTGGAACTTCTCGACGCTGGCGGTGACGCGCTCGTTGAGCGGCTTCACCGAGTCCTTGATCGAAGCCGAAACGATCTCCGACGCCTTGCTGATCTGGGCGATGTACGACTCCATGGCCGACTTGGCCCAGGCGGTCTGCAGCTCGACGGCTTCCTGAATGCTCTTGGCCGAGGCCAGGGCCTTCACGGCGGCGACCTGCTCTTCAGCGGCCTTCTTCGAATAGGCGAAGGTCTCGGCGCCCAGGGCTTCAGCACCCTTGGTGGCGGCGGTCACCGAAGCCACGACGGCTTCGAGGTTCTTCTTGGAATGGGTGTTGGCTTCAGCCAGGGCGGTCAGCGACTTTTCGACGCCGTCCTTGAAGGCTTGGTTCGAAGCGACGCTGAACTTTTCAGCGGTGTTCTTGAGGGTCTCGGTCGCGGCCATGGGGAAAGTCTCCGGACTAGATGGATGGCGGGGCTTGGAACGGAACAATCGGACAAATGACGCGTCCGAGGGTCTGCCCCAGCTTTTGGGACAACGCTGAAATGCCATGCTGCAGTGCAGCAGTCAATGGTTTTTTGTGCGGTGCACCATGACCTAGGGTCAACTTGATCCGGGTTCAGAGCGTCGCCAAGCGAAGCGTCACCGCAACGCTCACGATTTATACGTCCGCGCGGCAAAATCGCTCACCAGTTGTTTACTTTGGCGAAAGGCCGCATCGCGCATGCTAAGGTCACGCGTGTGGCGGTGCGGAACCGCTCAGTTCAAGTGACGGACGTTTTCTCCATGTTCGCCAAGGCCTTCTCCGCTGTTCGCATTTCCGCCGCCCTGGCTATGGCCGGATCGATTCTATGCGGCGTCGCGGCGCCGACCGCCGCCTTGGCTGAAATGCCCTATCTCCAGCTCAACAAGACCGAGCCGAAATATGCGGCGATCGTGATCGACGCCAATTCCGGCGAGATGCTCTACGACAAGCGCGCCGACAGCCCGCGCTATCCGGCGTCGGTGACCAAGGTCATGACGCTCTATCTCGCCTTCGAGGCGCTGAGCGAGGGCCGGCTGAAGCCGACCGACCGCGTCGTGATCTCCCCGCGCGCCGCCGCCCAGGCCCCCACCAAGCTGGGTCTGCCGGCCGGCGACAGCCTCTCGGTCGACGAAGCCATCCGCGCGATGTCGGTGAAGTCGGCCAATGACGTCGCCGTGGCCATGGCCGAGCGCCTGGGCGGCAGCGAGAGCCGCTTCGCCGCCCTGATGACCCTGCGCGGCCAGGAGCTGGGCATGCGCAACACCCGCTTCGTCAACGCCTCCGGCCTGCCCGACAGCCGCCAGATCAGCACCGCCCGCGACCTGGCCATCCTGTCGCGCGCCATCATGCGGGACTTCCCGCAGTACTACAGCTATTTCAGCCAGACCTCGTTCACCTTCCGGGGCAACACCATCCGCGGGCACAACCGCCTGCTGACCAGCATGCAGGGCTTTGACGGTCTGAAGACCGGCTACACCAACGCCTCGGGCTACAACCTCGCCGGCTCGGCCGTGCGCGATGGTCGCCGCCTGATCGCCGTGGTGCTGGGCGGGTCGTCGACGGCCTGGCGCGACAACAACATGGAAGACCTGCTGACCACAGGTTTCGACGTGCTCAAGCGGCGCTCGCGCGGCGAGCGCACCACCATCGCCGCCAACCTGTTCGAAGACGAGCCGCGCGGTCCGATCATGCGCCCCTCGTCCGAACAGGGCGACGGTGATCAGGCCGGGATGACCATCGTCCTGACCGACGATCCGCGCGCCAAGCCGGTCAAGGTCGCCCCGACCCTGAAGGCGGCCAAGGCCGCCGCCAAGCCCAAGGGCCAATGGGGCGTCCAGGTCGGCGCCTTCAAGTCCAAGGGCCTGGCCAATGAGCAACTGTCCCTGGTCCGCAGCCGCTTCGCCCGGGTGATCGCCGATGCGGAAGGGGCGGTCGAAGGCGCCGCCGGCGGGAATTTCCGCGCCCAGTTCCAGGGCCTGACCGCCGAGGCCGCTCGCGGGGCTTGCACCGCCCTCAGCGCCAAGCGCGTGCCCTGCATGGTGCTGTCGCCGCGCTAGAGCGGGATGATGATTGATTGAATCATCATTTTCTCCGCTTCCCGGCGAAGGCCGGGGCCCAGATCGAACCCCGAGCAGCGGGTGGTCTTGGCGGCGACCGAAAGCGGATCATACCCAGACTCTCAGGCTGATCCTGGGCCCCGACCTTCATCGGGCAGTCGGGCCGGGAATAGGTTTTTCTGTCCAATATCATCCCGCTCCAAAGGCCTAAGCGGCGGCGGGACCTCATCGTTCAAGACGACCTATTTGCCGCTCAGCAACCGATCGCGGGCCGCGTTGAGCTGGGCCGCCAGCC
>NZ_PEGG01000260.1 GCF_002737765.1 Caulobacter sp. B11
TGGCGGGGCCGCGCAGGACCCACACCGTCAAGGCCGGCGACGCCCTGGACGCCATCGCCCGGGGTTTGGACACCACCCGCGCCGACCTGGCCAAGGATAACGACCTCGAGCCGCCCTATCGCCTCAAGCCGGGGCAGAAACTGAAGGGTCCGGCGACCACGGCCAAGGCCTATGTCGCCAACGCGCCCGACAAGCTGGTCGACATCGCCAAGCGCTTTTCGGTGACGCCCAAGGCCCTGGCCGAGGAAAACGACATCAAGGTCGGCTCGTCGATCAAGAAGGGCCAGAAGCTGCGGCTGCCGTCCGGCTTCAAGGACAAGGGCCCGCTCAAGATCACCGTGACCACGCCGGCCCCGTCGCGCCCCGCGCCGACCCCGCCCGTCGCGGCTCCGCCCGAGCCGAAGCCGACCGTCATCACCCCCTCGACCCCCCAGCCGTATCGGCCCTCGTCGCCGCCGGCCCAGACCTATCCGCGTCCGAGCGCGCCGGTGGCCGCCCAGCCGATCAACCCGCCGACAGCGTCGCGTCCGATCATCGAGAGCAGCGCCCCGCCGACCGAGGCGGAGATCATCTCGGCCGGTCGCGGCCGCTTCGCCTGGCCGCTCCGCGGCGAGGTCCTGTCCGACTTCGGTCCCAAGGGCACCGGCCAGCGCAATGACGGCGTCAATATCCGCGCCGCCACCGGCTCGCCGGTCCGCGCCGCGGCGGCGGGCGAGGTGGTCTATGCGGGCAATCAGGTGCCGGGCTTCGGTAATCTGGTGCTGGTCAAGCACACGGACGGCTGGGTGACGGCCTATGCCCACCTGTCGACCACCGACGTGAAGATGCGCCAGCAGGTCATGCAGGGGCAACAGCTGGGCGCCGTGGGCGCCACCGGCGGCGTCACCGAGCCGCAACTGCACTTCGAGGTGCGCTATGCGCCGACCCCGAAGGACAAGGCGCGGCCCGTCGATCCCGGACTGGTTCTGCCGCGCTAACAAGGGCGGCCGTTGCGCTCAATTTGCGGCAAGTCCCTTGCGGCCCGAGGGTAGCTTCGGGCCGAAAGGGGTAGCGCCTCTAAGGCCGCTCAACTCACGCCGGCAGCGACTTGCCCAGTTCCCCGGCCAGGTCGCGAATGAACTGCCAGGCCACGCGGCCCGAGCGAGCGCCGCGCAGCTGCGACCATTGCAGGGCCCGGCGGTCGAGGTTTTCGACCACCAGATCGAAACGCTCGGCATAGGTCCGCACCGCCTGCAGATAGGTCGGCTGGTCCATGGGCGGGAAGCCGATCCATAGGCCAAAGCGGTCGGAGACGCTCATCTCCTCCTCGGCGTTCTCGGCGCTGGCGATGGCCCCCTGGCTCTCGACATGGTCGCGCGGCATCAGGTGGCGGCGGTTGGAGGTGGCGACGAACAGCACGTTCTCCGGCGGACCGGCCACCCCGCCCTCCAGCGCCGATTTCAGGGCCTTGGCGGCCGCGGCCCCGTCCTCGAACGACAGGTCGTCGCACAACACCACGAATCGCTCGGGCCGGGCCCGCAGGACGTCGAACAGCGGCGGCAGGGCCGCGACCTCGTCGCGATCGACCTCGACCAGCTTCAGGTCGGGATGCTCCGCGGCCACGGCCATGAAGGCCGCCTTGGTCAGGGAGCTCTTGCCGGTGCCGCGCACGCCCCACAGCAGCACGTGGTTACAGGGCAGGGCGGTGGCGAAACGGGTCAGGTTCTGGACGAACCGCGCCTTTTGCCCCTCGACGCCGACCAGCAGGTCCAGCGCCATCGGATAGTCGGCGGCGGCCACGAAGCGCTCTCCCGCGGCCTCGTGGCGGAACAGCCGCGCGGCGTCGAAGTCGGGGGCGGCGGGCGGCTGCGGGGCCAGCCGGTCGAGGGCGTCGGCGATACGGGCGAGCAGGGCGGCGTGGGCGTCGGTCATCCGCGGGTGGTAACCCACCGCGCGCTCATTGCAAAAGGGCAGGTGAACGCATAGCTTCCGCCGACTTGGCGCGGACCTGTCGAAAACGGGCCCGCGCATCACCGATTTCTTGGAGCCCACATGTCCGGTGGTCTGAACGCCCAACTCGTTTCCATGGCGCCCATCATCCTGATGGTCGTCCTGTTCTACTTCCTGATGATCCGCCCGCAACAGAAGCGGCAGAAGGAGCACCAGGCCCAAATCAACGCGGTCAAGCGCGGCGACAACATCGTCCTGTCCAGCGGCCTGCTGGGCAAGGTCGTCCGGGTCGAGGACAAGGAAGTCGGCGTCGAGATCGCCCAGGGCGTCACCGTCAAGGTGATGAAGGGCATGATCGCCGAAGTGCGGTCCAAGGGCGAACCGGCCCCGGCCAACGACCCCAAGAGCTGATCCGAACCAAGGTTTGGCGCCGTCGGCGCCGTTGAGACAACCGATCCATGCTGACCCTGTCCCGCTGGAAGATCATCGCCGTCACCCTGTCGGTGATCTTCGGCGTTCTTTTCACCCTACCGAACCTTCTGCCCCAGAAGACGCTCGATGCGTTGCCCGGCTGGCTTCCCAAGCAGAAGCTCAATCTCGGCCTCGATCTGCAGGGCGGGTCGTACCTCCTCTATGAGGTCGACACCGCGGCCCTGCGGGTCGAGCGTCTGACCAACCTGGTCGAGGACGCCCGCACCACCTTGCGCGGCGAACAGATTGCGTTCGGGGAGCTGGGCGAGGCCAACGGCGTCGTCAATGTGCGCATCGCCGAGGCGGGCAAGGTCGGCGACGCCGTGG
>NZ_PEGG01000261.1 GCF_002737765.1 Caulobacter sp. B11
GCGGTCGGGTCCATGAACCACATCGCCTTCTCGGTTCCCGAGGACGAGCTGGAAAACTGGCGACTGCGCCTGGTCGAGGCCGGGGTCGAGACCTTTCCGGTGGTGGTCAATCACGACGACAGCGAGATGGGCGTGGCCCGCAAGATCCATGAGGGCGTCTTCGTGCGCTCGGTCTATTTCACCGGACCCCCAATGGGATCATGATGGAGCTGGCCGCCTTCACCCGGCCCTTCACGCCGGCCCGATGTGCGCCACGTGCCAGGCTCGGCCCGCGGCCGGCGGAGGTCTGAGCCATGCCGCGCCTGCGCCAGATCCCCCGGGCCGAGGTCACTGACCCCAAGGTCCTGGCCCTCTATGACCAGCTGTTCGGCGACCGCGATCCGGTCAGCCAGCCCGGCACCGCCACCGGCCACGCGGGGCGACTGGTGGACCGTGTTCGCCAACAGTCCCCGATGTGCTGCTGCATGCGGCCCGCGGCTTTGGGCTCTATCTCTATCGGGACCCGGCCCGCAAGCTGGATCCGGTCCTGCGGGAACTGGCCCAGACCCGGGCCGGCTGGGCGCGCGGCAGCCAGTTCGTCTATTCGCAGCACTGCAAGTCCCTGCGGGGCCTCGGCGTCTCCGAGGCCAGGATCGCGGCCGTGGCGGCCTGGACGGTGTCGGACCAGTTCGATGCTCGCGAGCGCGCGGTCCTGGCCTATGCCGACGCCCTGGTCCTCAACGGCGGGCGGGTGGCCGATGGCCTGTTCGAGGCCCTCAGGGCCGAACTCGACGATGAGCAGATCCTGGAACTGACCTACATCACCTGTCTCTACGACATGCACGCGGTAATGAGCCGGGCCCTGCGGCTGGAGTTCGATGACCGGCCCGAACCGGTCGTCGAGGTCGCGGCGCCGGAGGGGTTCGCGGCCCGCGATTTCATGGATACGGCGCGACCGGAAACGGGCACACGCCTCGTTTAGGGATCAGCGGGAGTATCGACGAACGATAGAGGGTTTGCGTCGCTGTTCCGCAGCCCCTGTTTCTCCGAATGCCAGACCCAGCGCGATAGCGAGGCTCACGCCTTGTTCCAGGGAACCTGAGAGCTGGCGGCGCCAGTCGGCATTGTTCGGCCTAGATCTCTCCCAAGGGCGCGAAGGGCTCCCCGACATGCGCTTGTGCGCATAGGCGCAAAGTCATACAAGGAGAGATGCACCAGACGCTCCAACTTCTCAACGCCTTGGCCGAACCCACCCGGCTCGCCGCCGTCCGGCTGCTCTGGGATGGGGCCGAGCATTGCCTTTGTGAGCTGATGGTCGAACTGGGCGCCACTCAGTCGCGGATGTCGCGGCACATGGGCGTCCTCAGACAGGTTGGACTGGTGGTGGACCGGCGCGACGCCCAATGGGTCCGCTATCGCCGAAATCCCGACCTCTCGCCGGCCGCCGCCGCCATGGTGGACGCAGCCCTCCTCAGCATCCCCGAACTTGAACTGCAGAGGGCCGCATGAACGCCGGTGCGTCCTTGATCCATCGCAAGCCGCCGCTGGATCGCAGGTCGATAGCCTGGCTTGGCGGTACGGCCCTGGCGATCGCAGCTTGGTTCGGCATCTACGGCCAGCTCAAGCCCTTCTCCGAATGGGCGGTCTCCCACATGCCGCTGGCGCCCGGCAGCCACGCGGCCGAAGCCATCACCTTTTTCATCTACGACACGCCCAAGGTGCTCATGCTGCTGACCCTGGTGGTGTTCGGCATGGGAGTGGTGCGCAGCTTCTTCTCGCCTGAACGCACCCGCGCCGTGCTCGCCGGCCGCCGCGAGGGTCTGGGCAATATCGCTGCGGCTTCCCTGGGCATCGTCACGCCCTTCTGCTCGTGCTCGGCTGTGCCGATCTTCGTGGGCTTCGTGTCCGCCGGCGTCCCGTTGGGCGTCACCTTCTCCTTCCTGATCGCGGCCCCCATGGTCAATGAAGTGGCCTTAGGCCTGCTGTTCGCCCTGGTGGGCTGGAAGGTTGCGCTGACCTATCTCGTTTTCGGCCTCACCATCGCGATCGTCGCCGGCTGGGCGATCGGCCGCCTGCATCTGGAAGGCTGGCTTCAGCCTTGGGTGCGCGAGGTCCGCGCCGCCGAGTCAGATCTGTCGGACGCGCCTATGACCGTCGTCGATCGGCTCAAGGCCGGACTTGCGGCCATGGGCGAGGTCGTTGGCAAGGTCTGGCTGTGGATCATTGCCGGCATCGCCGCCGGCGCCTTCATCCACGGCTATGTGCCCGCCGAGCTCCTGGCCCAGGTGATGGGCCGGGACGCCTGGTGGTCTGTGCCGGCCGCCGTGCTGCTGGGCGTCCCAATGTACTCCAACGCCGCGGGCATCATCCCGGTGATCGAGGCCCTGCTGGGCAAGGGTGCGGCGCTCGGCACCGTTCTGGCCTTCATGATGTCGGTGATCGCCCTGTCCCTGCCCGAGATGATCATCCTGCGAAAGGTGCTGAGCGTGAAGCTGATCGCCGTCTTCATCGGGGTCGTCGCCTTGGGCATTCTCAGCGTCGGCTACCTGTTCAATTTCCTCTTCACCTAAGAAAGCGCCCGCGATGAAAGCCGTGAAAGTGCTGGGACCTGGCTGCAAGCGCTGTGAAGCGACAGAGGACATGGTCCGCAAGGAGGCCGCCAGACAGGGCATCGATGTGGCCATCGAGAAGGTCAGCGACTACGCCGCCATCGCCGGATACGGCATCCTATCGACGCCCGGAATCGTCATTGACGGCAAGGTCGTCCATGCGGGCGGCTTGCCCAAGGCGGAAGACCTCGCCAAGTGGCTCGAGGCGTAGGCGCGAAAATGTTGGAGTATCGCGTCAAGGCTACCCGCCTGGACCACCACGGTAGCCTGGCGACTTGCAAGGAAGCCGAGGTCGTCCTCGATACCGACGTCAACGGCAGGCCAGACGCCTTCAACCCGGCGGAGTTGTTCCTGGCCTCCATCGCCGCCTGCATGATCAAAGGCATCGAGCGGGTCATGCCCATGCTCGATTTCGACCTCCGCGGGGTCGAGGTGCGTCTGCACGGGGTTCGCCAGGACGCGCCGCCGAAGATGATCTCGGTCGACTACGAGCTGATCGTCGACAGCGATGAAGACGATCAGCGTCTCGAACTGCTGCATAGGAACGTGCGCAAGTACGGGACCATCTCCAACACCGTGGCGGCGGCCCTGCCATTGACCGGCACGATACGCCGCCGCGGCTAGAACGCGGGCGGAAACGGAAAACAGGGACACACACCCTTGGTAGATAAGCGGAAATATCGATTATCGCTAACGAGCATGCGTCCCTGTTTCATCCTGTTTCCAAAGGATCGCGCCCCAGCCCCTTGCGGCGGCGCCGCGATCCCGGCACACCGCAGGCGGTGAGTTCACCCGTCAGGCCCCCGCATGAAGCCCCGTTTTGCCGCCCTGGACGGCCTGCGCGGCGTCGCGGCGCTTGGGGTGCTGCTGTACCACGCAGCCGACTGGTCCGGCCGGCCCGGGGTGTTCGCCCACGGCTATCTGGCGGTGGACTTCTTTTTCTGCCTCAGCGGCTTCGTGCTGGCCCACGCCTTCCAGGAGCGGGAGATCAGCTGGGGCGGCTATCTGTGGATCCGGGTGGTGCGCATCTGGCCGATGGTGGTGCTGTCGATGCTGATCGGCGCGCTGTTGAGCGCCCGGGTCAATCCCACCCTCTGGCCGGACCTGCTGCGCGGCCTGCTGTTGATCCCGCGTCTGGTGGCCCACGATGTCGGGTCTTTCCCTCGCTGTTTCCCCTCAACCCGCCGGCCTGGTCACTGT
>NZ_PEGG01000262.1 GCF_002737765.1 Caulobacter sp. B11
TCGTGCCCGACGAGGTCGAGGCCATTGCCCGCCAGGTCCAGGCCTGGGCCGACGATGAGGCGGTGGACGTCATCCTCACTACCGGGGGCACCGGCTTCGCGCCGCGCGATGTCACACCCGAAGCGGTGACGCCGCTGTTTCGCCGGACCATGGACGGGTTCTCGGTGGTCTTTCATCAGGCCAGCCAGGCCACGGTGGGGGTGGCGACCCTGCAGTCGCGCGCCCTGGCCGGCCAGGTTGGCGACACCTTCGTGTTCTGCGTGCCCGGCTCGACCGGGGCCTGCCGCGACGCCTGGGACCTGGTGCTGGGCCAGGAGCTGGACAGCCGCTTTCGCCCCTGCTCGCTGGTAGGCCAGATCCCCCGCTATCGCGGCGTCTGCAATTGATCAGCTACGATCAGGCCTCGACCCTGGTGATGGGCCTGGCCCAGCCTTTGGGTCGCGAAACCGTGCGCCTGGACAAGGCCGACGGCCGCATCCTGGCGGCGGCCATCGTCGCGCGCCGCGCCACGCCCTGCGCCGACGTCTCGGCCATGGACGGCTATGCGGTGCGTGATGACGATCTGACCGACGCGCCGGTCCGCTTGGCGGTCGTCGGCGACGCCTATGCCGGCCAGGCCTTCGAAGGCGTTCTGACGCCGCGCGCTTGCGTGCGCATCTTCACCGGCGCCGCGGCGCCGGCCGGAACCGATCGGGTGGTGATCCAGGAAGAGGTCGCGCGCGAGGGACCGCTGGCCCTTTTCGCTCAGCCGCCCAGCGGCCCGCGCAACCTGCGGCTGGCCGGCTCGGACTTCAAGGCCGGCGACGTGCTGGTCGAGGCCGGCCTCCGACTCAACGCCCAGCGACTGGTGGCGGTCGCCGCGGCCGATCAGGCCAGGGTGTCGGTGGTCGTTCGCCCCCGCGTGTTGATCATCAGCACCGGCGACGAGCTGGACGAACCTGGACGCCCCTCCCGGATTCGGCCCGGCATTCCCGAAAGCGTGACCTTCGGCGTCGCCGCCCTGGCGCGCGCCTGGGGCGGCAAGGTGGTGGATCGTTGGCGGGTGGGCGATGAGTTGCCCGCGCTGGAGAAGGCGGCGCGATCGGCGGTCGAGCTGGCCGATATCGTCGTCGTCATCGGCGGCGCCTCAGTGGGCGAACGGGATTTCGCCAAGACAATGTTCGCGCCCCTCGACCTGGACCTGACCTTTTCCAAGGTGGCGATCAAGCCGGGCAAGCCGGTCTGGTTGGGCCGGGCGCGCGGCGCACTGATCGTCGGCCTTCCTGGCAATCCAACCTCGGCCATGGTCACCGCACGATTGTTTCTGGCGCCGCTGATCGCCGGCCTGGCCGGCCGGGACGCCGCCGAGGCGCTCGATTGGCGCCGAGAGTCCCTGACCACGTCGCTTGGCCCATGCGGCGATCGCGAGACCTTCGTGCGGGCCAGACGCGGGCCTGGCGGCGTCGAGCCGATCGGCGACCAGGACGCCTCAGCCCAGAAGGCCCTAGCGATGAGCGATGTTCTGATTCGCCGCCGCCCAAGCGCGCCGCCGGCCAAGGCCGGGACACTGGTCGAGACGCTCGACTTCTGACGCGCCGCGCGCCGCCCCTAGACGGCGCCGGCGAAGTGCGGAAACAGGATCGCGTCTTCCAGACGCATGTGTTCGCGCAGCTCGCGGTCGATTTTGCGGCAAAGCTGATTGAGGGCCCGCCAGGTGCGGCAGGCTTCCTGCGGCGGCGTGAAATCCTTGGTGATCACCGCCAGGAGGGTTAGTTGCTCAACCACGTCGCGATGTTCGGCCTGCATCCGGGCGATGGCGATGCGGACCATCGGCCCGCCGCCATCACGCATCATCGGAAACAGCGCCGTCTCCTCCTTGCGCTGGTGACCGGCCAGCTCGTCGGCCATCACCGCCAGGTGATCGGCCAGGCCGTCGGGGCATTCGGCTTCGGCCACATGCACCGCCTCGACCTTGCGCGCCAGGGCGATGGCCTGGGGAAAGTCCTCCATATGGACCTGATGGTAGCGGGCCAGGATGTGATCGATCAGCGCCCCGGCCTGTAGCGCGGCCTGGGGGTCGCCTGGGGCGTGGAGCACCAGATAGCTCTCGACCGCACCAGTATCGGCGGGGTTGAGAATAAAATGCTTGGCGGCGTCAGGGGCGGCGGGCGCGCGGTTCAACACCGCGATCTGGGCGTTTTCGGTCATGAAAGCTCCTCCCAGCCGACCCTAGGGGATTTGCGAAGGCGGCGCATTGAGCGGCGCCAACCCGCGCCTTGATGTTGCGCAAGGCCCGGCCTGGCCAATGTCGCAGACTGGGCAGGCAGCGACGCCTTTCATGCGCCGCAGGGAATCAGCCAGCCTTTCCTCACCAAATTCAGAAAGAGCGACCATGGCGTTCGACAATCCCTTCGCTGGCGAGATCTGGGCCAGCAAGTACCGTTTTGCGCCGCCTGATGGCGGCGGCGACGCCAACGTCGTGGACACGTGGTCTCGCGTCGCCCATGCGGTCGCCCAGGCCGAGCCCCCCAAGCTTCGCAAGGCCTTCCAGGCTGAAGTCCTGGAGGCCCTGACCGATTTCAAGTTTCTGCCCGCTGGACGCATCCTGGCGGGCGCGGGCACCGCACGCGCCGTCACCCTGTTCAATTGCTTCGTGATGGGCGTCACCCCCGACGACCTGGGCGGCATCTTCGAGCATGTGCGCGAGGCGGCCATCACCCTGCAACAGGGCGGCGGGGTCGGCATGGACTTCTCGTCGATTCGCCCCAACGGGAGCCGCGTCGAGGGTGTCGGCGCGGACGCCTCCGGTCCGCTCAGCTTCATGGATGTCTGGGATTCGATGTGTCGCACCATCCTGTCGGCCGGCCAGAGACGCGGCGCGATGATGGGCTGCCTGCGGATCGACCACCCCGATATCGAGGCCTTCATCGACGCCAAGCGCACCGCCAACCGCTTCCGTAACTTCAACCTCTCGGTCCTGGTCACCGACCCTTTCATGGCCGCGCTCGACGCCGACGGCGACTGGCCGCTCAGCTTTGGCGGTCAGGTTCACCGCACCGTTCGCGCGGCTGATCTGTGGGCGCAGCTCATGCGAGCCACCTACGATGCCGCCGAACCAGGGGTGATCTTCATCGATCGCGTCAACGCCGCCAACAACCTGGCCTATTGCGAAAAGATCCTGGCCAGTAACCCCTGCGGCGAGCAGATGCTGCCCCCGTATGGCGCCTGTCTGCTCGGCTCACTCAACTTGGCGCGCCTGGTCGATCGGCCCTTTGAGTCTGACGCCCGTCTTGATGAGGACAAGCTTGGCGCCCTCACCCGCACCGCAGTACGGTTGCTCGACAATGTCATCGACATTTCCCGCTTTCCGCTGGAAGCCCAGGCGATTGAGGCCCGGGCCAAACGCCGGCTGGGGATCGGCATCACGGGTCTTGCCGACGCCCTGGTGTTCTGCGGCGCCCGCTATGGCGACGATCAGGCTGTGGGCCTCACGCAGCGCTGGCTTGGTGTTATCAAGCGTGAAGCCTATCGCGCCTCGGCCCGTCTGGCCGCCGAGAAGGGCGCCTTCCCCCTGTATGACCCACAGATTCTCGACCGTCCCAATCTCGCCAGCCTGGACGATGAGACCCGCGCCCTGATCGCCGCGCACGGTCTGCGCAACGGCTGCCTGACCTCGATCGCCCCCACGGGGACCACATCGCTTCTGGCCGGCAATGTCTCATCGGGCATCGAGCCGGTGTTCGCCTATGCCTATACCCGCAAGGTTCGTCAGGCGGACGGGACGAACCGCGAGGAGCAAGTCGAGGACTACGCCCTGGCGGTCTGGAAGAGTCTTCACGGTGAGGCGCCGCCGCTTTCCGGCGTCTTCGTCAGTGCCCAGGACCTGACTCCCGCCGATCACCTGCGCATGCAGGCCACTGCCCAGACCATGGTCGACAGCTCCATCTCCAAGACCGTGAACTGCCCGGAGACCATCGCCTTCGACGATTTCGCCGATATCTATCGCCAGGGCTATCGGCTTGGCTGCAAGGGCCTAACCACCTATCGCCCCAACGCTATCACCGGCTCGGTGCTATCGGTCACGCCGACACCCGAGCCCCCGCCTCCTGTCGCGCCCGAACCGCCCTTGCCCTCGCGTCCCGACGCCTTGGGCGGCGCGACCTACAAGATCAAATGGCCCGACAGCGCCCACGCCGTCTATGTGACCATCAACGATGTGGAGGCAGCAGATGGCCGCCACCCCTTCGAGATCTTCGTCAATTCCAAGAACATGGAACACTATGCCTGGACCCTGGGCCTGACGCGGATGATCTCGGCGGTATTCCGGCGGGGCGGCGACATATCTTTTGTGGCCGAGGAGTTGAAGGCGGTGTTCGACCCACGCGGCGGCGGCTGGATCGACGGGCGCTACACCCCCTCCCTGCTGGCCGCGATCGGCGGAGTGATCGAACGCCATCTGGCCGGCCAAGGCGCGCTTGAACCTTCTGCCACGCCGCCGCAATCGCCGCCGTCGGCCAGTCCCTTCGCCGCCAATAGGGCCTGCTGCCCTCGCTGCGGCGGCTTCGAGATGGTGCGCAAGGAGGGCTGTGACACCTGCTCTGACTGTGGCTACTCCAAGTGCGGCTGAGCGGTTGACGATCATCAAGGCGCCGGGGACCCTGATCAAGGCGTCCGGGAACCACACGGCGCATGGTGGCGGCATGTCCACCACCTCAATGCGCCGCGCCTATCGCGGCCCCGCCCTGTTCAGCTTCGGCTTTCGCCCCTTCTATCTCCTGGGAGCGGCTTGGTCGGCCCTGGTCGTGCCTTTGTGGCTCTGGAGCTATCTGGCCGGCGGGCCCGGCATGCTGACCCGCGACTGGCATGTTCACGAGATGCTGTTTGGCTTTCTGGCCGCCGTGGTCGCCGGCTTCCTGACCACGGCGGTGCCCAATTGGACAGGACGTATGCCCATCCTCGGCGCGCCTCTCGCGCAGTTGGTGGGTCTCTGGCTGGCGGCCGCGGGGCCATGCTGTTTCA
>NZ_PEGG01000263.1 GCF_002737765.1 Caulobacter sp. B11
CCAGTGATAGCCGGTCAGCCGGCCGTCCTTGGCGATGGCCGGTGGCAGGGGATCAGCAGCGAGATCGGATTGGCCCCGATCGCCCCACCGGTAGCCTGGTAGGCCCTGGGCTTCCGGCCCAGGCGGCGACCTGGCCATAGGTGCTGGTCTCGCCGGCAGGGATGCGCAGCAGGGCCTTCCAGACCTGGATGTGGAAGGGTGAACCGATCAGCACGATCGGCAAGGGTCCTTGTCCGCCGGCGAAAGCGTGGACGGCGGTCTGGCCGGCGGCCGCGTCGTCGCGGACCCAGTCGGCGGCGGGGAATCGCCGGTGCATGTCGTCATAGGTCGCCGGGTCGTCGCCGTCGGAAAAGGCCAGACCGGCCAGACCACGCTCGGCCATCACGAACAGGCCCCGGCCGAACGGCGTCGGCCACCAGCCATACTTCAAGGTCATACCGGCCCCGCGACGGCGGACCTCGCCTGGCGTAGCGGCTTCCTGGGCGATGAACAGGTCATGCAGCCGCGAGGGGCCCGACAGCCCCGCGTCATAGGCCGCGTCCAGCACGCTGGCCCCGGCCTCCAGCGACCGGCGGGCCTCGGCATGGGCGATGGCTGACACGAAGGCCTTGGGGCTGACCCCCGCCCAGCGCGTGAAGACCCGCTGGAAATGAAACGGCGACAGACCGACCGCCTCCGCGGCCTGGTCCAGGGACGGACGCTCCTGCCAACGCTCGGCCAGCCAGTCCAGGGCGACCGCCATGCGCTGGTAGTCGGCCGACCGCTCGGCCAGCTGGGCGAAGGTTTGCGAGGGGGACATATCGAGGGCCATGACCAGACCCTAAACCGGCCCCAGGGCCCTGTCCGCCCGGTTCTTGCGGGGGCGCGTGACCGTCGAGCCCGCCGGTCCGCCTTGGCGCGGCGGCCGCATCACGGCATGGTCACCGCCATGGCCCCGCTCAAGACTCCCGTGAAGAAACGCCCCGCCGCCAGGCGGGTCTCCCCCGCCGAGCGCGAGCGGGCGGCGGTGCTGTTCGCCCGCTTCGAGAGCCTGGAGCTGAGCCCCAAGACCGAGCTGAACTACGCCAACCCCTATGAGCTGGTCACCGCCGTGGCCCTCTCGGCCCAGGCCACCGATGTTCAGGTCAACAAGGCCACCGGCCCCCTGTTCCAGGTCGCCGACAGTCCCGAGAAGATGCTGGCGCTCGGCGAGGAAGGCCTGATCCGCTACATCGCCTCGATCGGCCTCTTCCGGACCAAGGCCAAGAACGTCATCGCCGCGGCCCACATCCTGATGGACCGCCACGGCGGGCAGGTGCCGCTGAACCGCGCCGACCTGGAAAGCCTGCCCGGCGTCGGCCGCAAGACCGCCAGCGTGGTGCTCAACGAGCTGGACATCGAACCGGCCATCGCCGTCGACACCCACGTGTTCCGGGTGGCGCACCGGCTGAAGCTGTCCTCGGGCAAGACGCCGGACGCGGTCGAGCAAGACCTGATGCGCATCGTGCCCGGGCCCTATCAGACCCGGGCCCACCACTGGCTGATCCTGCACGGCCGATATGTCTGCGTGGCGCGAAAGCCCAGGTGCGAGATCTGCAAGATCGCCGACCTGTGCCCGTCGCGGGAACTGTTCCTCGGGGCTTAGTTCGACCGAGAACACCAACTCCGTTTCCCCGGCCTTCGCCGGGGAAACGGATGGGCGTGAGCCTCAGGGCTTGGCCGGGATCATCAGCCCGCGCTGCACCGCCGGCCGCGCCAGGCAGCGCTCCAGCCAGGCCGGGACGTGGCTGAGGCTGGCATAGTCGACCAGGTCGCCGGCGTCGTAATAGCCGATCAGGTTGCGCACCATGCCCAGCAGGGCGATGTCGGCGATGGTGAAGTCCGCGCCCATCATGAAGGCCCGACCGTCCAGCCGACCTTCCAGAACCCCCAGCAGGCGCTTGCTCTCGGCGGCGTAGCGGTCGCGGGGACGCTTGTCCTCGTAGGCCTTGCCGGCGAACTTGTGGAAGAAGCCCAGCTGCCCGAACATCGGGCCGACCCCGCCGACCTGAAAGAACACCCACTGGATCGTCTGGTAGCGCAGGGCGGGATCAGCGGGCAGCAGCTTGCCGGTCTTCTCGGCCAGATAGAGCAGGATCGCCCCGGACTCGAACAGGGCCAGGGGCTGGCCGCCCGGACCGTCGGGATCGAGGATCGCGGGGATCTTGCCGTTCGGGTTCAGCGACAGATATTCTTCGGCGTCCAGGACTCGTTGGCGCCGATGTCGACCAGATGCGGCTCA
>NZ_PEGG01000264.1 GCF_002737765.1 Caulobacter sp. B11
CGTCGCCGATCTTCAACAGAATGTCCTTGCCGGCTTGAGCGGCCATGGGGAGGTCCTTTTTTCCAGGGATTTCCCCTCCCCCTTGCGGGGAGGGGGCAGGGGGTGGGGGTGTCGGCTCCGTGTCGGCCGAAGCGGCGCTGGCGCCCCCACCCCAACCCCTCCCCGCGAGGGGAGGGGCTACGAGGGCTAAACCCCTCCGTCACCGCCCGCACCCGCACGACGCCAGGGTCAGGTCGCGGTCGGCGCCGCGGAAGACGTCGGCATAGGTGACGCGCAGGGTGATCAGGCGGCGGCCGTCGAGGACCGGCAGGGCCTCGTGCAGGGCGGCGCGGACGGCGGCGACCAGGGCGCGAGCCTCCTCCGGACCGCCGAACCGCGAGGCGCAGGTCAGGGTCAGCAGATGCTCCAGCCCCTCCCCTTCGGCCCGCCGAACGGCCGGCTTTCCTGCCGCGTGAAGCGCACACAGGGATAGGTGGCCAGGCGCGGCGGATCGACATGGACCCGCGTCCCGACCAGGGCGGTCACCGCCGGGGCGGCGATCAGCATCGCGGCCAGGCCGGCGGCCAGGGCGCGTTCAGGATCCAGGCTCATAGCCTTGCCTTTCGCAGGGGGCCAGCCACGGCTCGACCAGGGCCAGGGACGGCTCGCCGGCGTCGCGGTGCTCATAGGCGTGGGCGACCAGGATCAGCACCGCCAGCCGCAGCGGGGCCGGGCTGGCGGGGCTCAGGACCTGATCGACGGCCGTGGCGACCCGCGCCTCGGCGGCGTCGATCAGCAGGGTGACGAGATCGTCCTCCCCGGCGTCGACGACGCGCAGGAAGGCCTTGGCCTCGGCCAGGGTGATGGACAGGGGCATGGGGATTTCCTTGGGTGGAGAGACCCCCTCAGTCGCTCCGCGACAGCTCCCCAAGGGGGAGCATCTTTGCGGGCGCGGCGATTGCCAGATCCTCCCCCTTTGGGGGAGGTGGCCCGGAGGGCCGGAGGGGGTCTCTGGGCGCGAACCTAGCTCACCGCGAACTTCAGCAGCTTGACCGCGTCGAAGTTCTGCACCCCGCCGCCGACCCGCTTGGTGGTGTAGAACAGCACGTGCGGCTTGGCCGAATAGGGGTCGCGCAGCACCCGCACCCCGGCCCGGTCGACGATCAGATAAGCCTTCTCGAAATCGCCGAAGGCCACGGCCAGGGCGTTGGCCCCGACATCCGGCATGGCCTCGATCTCGGCCACCGGGAAGCCCAGCAGGCTGGCGGACTGGCCCGGCTGCAGGGCGGCGTTCCAGATATAGTTGCCTTGCGCGTCCTTGAACTTGCGCACCGCGCTGACCGTGCGGCGGTTGAGCATGAAGCGGCCGTTCTGGCGGTACTGGGTCTTGGCCGCATAGATCAGGTCGATCAGCCTGTCGGTCGGATTGGACGCCGGCCAGCCGCCCGCCACGCCAGTGGCCAGATAGCCGACCTGACCCCAGGTGTAGGACGCGTCCGGCGCGGTGGTGTAGGCCAGCAGGCCCTTGGGCTTGTTGACCCCGTCGCCGGTGACGAAGGCGGTGGTCTCCTGGGCGGCGAAGGCGTCCTGCACCTCCTCGGCCAGCCACTCGTCGATATTGACATAGGCGTCGTCGAGCAGGGCCTGGGTGGCGGCGGGGCTGGCATAAAGCTCGCCGGCCGGGAAATCGATGACGTCCAGGGTCGGGGCCGTGGTCTCGGGCCGGGCGGCGGTCTCGGCCACCCAGGCGGCGGCCAGGCCGTTGGGCGACACCGGCTTGCGGAACGTGCCGGCGCCGATGGTGCGCACCTGGCAGATATCACGCATCGGCGAGGTAGCGGACAGGCGGCGCAGGATCTGCCGCTCCAGCTCGGCCGGGGCGACATAGCCGCCGGCCGTGGCCACGCCCTCCGACAGGCCCTTGGCTTCGAGCAGAAGCGAGGGCGTCTCGCCGGTCTTGATATAGCGCTCGAAGGCGGCCTTGCGCTCATCGACCCGCGCCAGCGGCGCGTCGCCGCCGATCGACGGCCGGCGGGCGTCGGCCAGCACGCGGTCAAGGCGGCCTTGCGCCTCGGTGATCGCCGCGTCGATGCGGGCCACCTTCTCCTCCAGCAGCACGTCGGCATGCTTGGTCTCCAGGGCCGCCAGCCGCTGGTCATTGGCGGCCTTGAAGCCCTCGAACGCCGCCAACACCTCGTGCAAGGCGGCGCGCGCCTCCGGCGAGGCCGGGGCCTGTTTGGTTTCCTTCATGGGGATCTCCAGGTTTTAGAAAGATCCTCCCCCTGAAGGGGGAGGTGTCGCGGAGCGACGGAGGGGGAAGTCGGCCGGCGTGGGGATCACGTCCCCCTCCGGCCCTCCGGGCCACCTCCCCCTTCGGGGGGAGGATCTGGTTAGCCGCCGAGGCGCAGCCGCGCCCCCGGCAGCATCGGGAAGGTCACCACCGACACCTCCCACAGCTCGACCTCGCGCAGCACGCGCAGGCGGCCGGTGGCGTCGGGGCGGGCTTTGACCGCGCGGAAGCCGATCGACAGGCCGTCCAGGGCCCCGGCCTCGACCAGGGCCGCGACCAGCCGGCCCCGCGGGGTGGCGCGCAGGATCCGACCCCGGACCAGCAGGCCGCGGTCGTCCTCGACGATCTCGTCCCAGACCCCGACCGGCTCGGCGTCGTCGTGCTGGTGCAGCATCTTGACCCCCGCCGCCCCGGTCCGCGCCAGACTGGCGGCGAAGGCCCCGGCGGCGGTGACGTCGTCATTGAGGTCGCGGGTCCAGAACAGGCTGGCGTGGCCGGTGATGGGCAGGGCTGCGGGCATGGGGTGTGTCTCCAGATCCTCCCCCTGAAGGGGGAGGTGTCGCGGAGCGACGGAGGGGGAAGTCGGCCGGCGTGGGGATCAACTCCCCCCTCCGGCCCTTCGGGCCACCTCCCCCTCTGGGGGAGGATCGATGCGGCGTCAGTCCAGCCTCGCCTCGATCCGGGCCAGGGAGGCCCGGGCCGCGAGGGCCTGTTCCTCCAGCCGGGCCAGGCGTTCGGCGACCGGGGCCTGGGCGTTGAGGCGGGTCTGCATCTCGTCGATCCGCGCCGAGGCCCGTCCGGCCCACATCAGGGCGGCGGCGGCCTGCAGGGCCAGGGCGACCAGCATGGCCACGGAGATCTGCCGGTCGAGCCGCCAGGGGGTGGGGGTCATGAGTGTCTCCGGTCAATCAGATCCTCCCCCCGAAGGGGGAGGTGTCGCGGAGCGACGGAGGGGGATGTTGGCCGGCCTGGGGGTCACTTCCCCCTCCGGCCCTTCGGGCCACCTCCCCCTCTGGGGGAGGATCTGCACGCGCCGCCCCTACCCCTCCAGCCCCGCCAACCGCCGCCGCTCGGCGTCGGTGAGGAAGCTCGCCGCCTGCAGCCGCGCCCACAGGGCGTCTCGTTCGGCCGACAAAGCGGGGACGGCGTCGAGGTCGCAGGTCAGGCGGGCGCCGGGGAATTTCGGTTCCAGCCAGGCGCTGACCGCCCGCGCCGCCCGCTCGGCCAGGGGAACCACCGTGTGGCGCCAGAAGGCCCCGTTGGCCTCGCGATAATTGGCGTAGGTATTGTCGCCGGGCACGCCCAGCAGCTGGGGCGGGACCCCGAAGGCCAGGGCGATCTCGCGGGCGGCGGCGTGCTTGCCCTCGATGAAGTCCATGTCGGCGGGGCTCAGCGACATCGGCCGCCAGTCCAGCCCGCCCTCCAGCAGCAGCGGCCG
>NZ_PEGG01000265.1 GCF_002737765.1 Caulobacter sp. B11
TTAAAGAAATTAAAATTCGCAATATCCACCACATCCCCACAAGACCAAGAGCATCAAAGACGGCTGAAACAAGCACTACGCCGACAAAAAATGGGGTGGTTATCGCGAGTATTGGACCCAAAGCGATCATTCCCAGCCCAGAAGGCTTTGATCCCCTGTAGGCTAGAGATTTGATGAATTCATCGTATTTTTTAAAAATGCTCACGTCCACCTCATGCCTTAAAATTTGGATTTGCCGAGAAATGGAGGGCCGAATTTACGAGGAAGGTGGCATTCGAATTCAAAGCAGGCCAGAAGAGGGAAAAACGGTCTATATCGATAAACAGTAATATAAAATGTCGATAGCGAGTGCTTTTCTCCGCTTCTATCCCAGATCCGACGGGGACAAACCTCGGCGGCAGAGGCCTCCCCCTCCACCGTTCGGAAAAACGCACAGCGCTGAGGACTTCTCCCGCAAGGGAGAAGCACACCCTACATCAACGAGCCCTTGCCGCTGGTCACCTCGGTATAGCGGTGCACCCGCGTGGCCTGGACCAGGCCGAAGCCGACCATCACCGTCAGCATGACGGTGCCGCCATAGGACAGCATCGGCATCGGCACCCCGACCACCGGGGCCAGGCCCATGACCATGGCCCCGTTGATCAGCACATAGAGGGTGAAGGTGGCGGTGACCCCGGCGGCGGCCAGGCGGCCAAAATGGCTGTGGCTGATCGAGGCGATGCGCAGGGCCATGAAGATGACGATGCCGTAGAGCAGCAGCACCGAGAAACAGCCGACGAAGCCGAACTCCTCGGCCAGGGTGGCGAAGATGAAGTCGGTCTGCTTTTCCGGCAGGAAGTTCAGCTGGCTCTGCGAGCCCAGGCCGAAGCCCTTGCCCAGCAGGCCGCCCGAGCCCAGGGCGATCTTGGACTGATAGATGTGATAGCCCGAGCCCGACTGGTCGGCCTCGGGATTGAGGAAGGTCAGCACCCGCTTGCGCTGGTAGTCGTGCAGCACGAACAGCACGAAGGGCGGGATGGCCACCAGGGCGGCGGTGACGCCGGCCAGGATCACCTTCCAGGACAGGCCGGCCAGGATGACGATGGCCAGGCCGGTCAGGGCGATCAGCATGGCGGTGCCCAGGTCGGGCTGGTGGGCGACCAGCAGCACCGGCATGCCGATCATCAGCACCGGCACGATCAGTCGCCAGGAGAACTTGGCGCTGTCGGCCGACAGCCCGTGATAATACCGCGCCAGGGCCAGCACGACCCCGACCTTCATCACCTCCGAAGGCTGGAAGCGCAGCGGCCCGATCACCAGCCAGCGCTGGGCTCCCAGGGCCGCGTCGCCGAACAGCTCCACCGCCACCAGCAACAGCAGGCCGACGATATAGATCGGATAGGACACCGCGAACCAGACGCGCAGGTCGACCATGGCCAGGCCGACCATGATCACGAAATAGATCCCGAAGCGGATCAGATGCTTGGCCGCCCAGGGCTCCCAGGACGCGCCGGCCACCGAGAACAGCATCAGGCTGCCGGCGCCGGCGATCAGGCACAGCATCAGGCACAGGGTCCAGTCGATCTCCATGAACTTGATGATCGGCCGGTCGCGTTCGCCGGGCCGGCTGAGGCCGCCGCTGAGGGTCATCGGGGGGTGCTCCTGGAGACGGCGGCGGCGGGGCGCCCTCGACCGGGGCCTCGGGGGCCGCGCCCTCGACCACGCCGTCATCGACCTGGGCGTCGGGCATAGGCGTCGGCCGCTCGATCCGTGCACGGATCTCCGGGTCCTTCAGCAGGGCCACGCGCATCACTTCACGGGCCCGCGGCGCGCCGGCCGTGGCCCCGCCCATGCCGCCGTGCTCGATGATCACGGCCACCGCGTAGCGCGGCGCGTCATAGGGGGCGAAGGCCACGAACAGGTTGTGGTCCTTCAGGCGCCAGATGGCGCCGGAGCCCTTGCGGTTGGCGACCCCGTCATAGCTGCGAACCTGGGCGGTGCCGGTCTTGCCGGCCATCTGCACGTCGCCCAGGCCCAACTGGCTCTGGCGATAGGCGGTGCCGCGCACGTCATTGGCCACGGCCGCCATGCCGCCGCGGACATAGTCCAGATGTTCGGCCGGGAACGGCAGGTCCGGCACCGCCGCGCCGCTGGGCCGCTCGACGCCGCCGACCGACTTGATCAGCCGCGGATTGAGGGCCTTCTTGCCGTTGGCCAGGCGCGCGGTCATTACCGCCAGCTGCAGGGCGTTGACCGTCAGGGCGCCCTGGCCGATCGCGTAGCTGGGGGTTTCGCCCGGAAACCAGGTCTGGTTGGCGGGGTTCTTCTTGTAGGCCCGCTTCTTCCAGGCCCGGTCGGGGACCAGGCCCTTCTTCTGGCCGGGAATGCCGATGTCGAAGGTCTCGCCAAAGCCCATGGCCCGCGCCGCCGTGGCGATGGCGTCCGGCCCGATCTTCAGCGAGGTCTGGTAGAAATAGATGTCGCAGGAGTTCTTGATGGCGTCGTGCAGGTTCTGCGAGCCGTGGCCGCGCGGCTCCCAGCACCGCCAGGTGCGGTTGCCGTAGTACCAGCTGCCGCCGCAATGGATGCGCGCCTCGGGATTGATGCCGGCGGTCAGGGCGGCCAGGCCGACGGTCGGCTTGAAGGTCGAGCCCGGCGGATAGGTGCCGCTCAGCGCCTTGTCCAGCAACGGCTTGCGCTCGTATTCCGCCAGGGCCTTGTATTCCGGGCCGGACAGGCCCTTGACGAAGCGGTTGGCGTCGAAGCTGGGGGCCGAGACCATGGCCAGCAGGTCGCCGTTGCGGATGTCCATCACCACGATGGCGCCGCTCTCGTCGCCCATCACCTCGAGCGCCCGGTTCTGGATGTCGGCGTCGAGGGTGAGGCGCACCTCCTGGCCCGGGGTTGGCGCAATGTCGCCCTCGGGATCCAGGCGCACCACCCGCCCTCTGGCGTCGACCTCGGACTTGGTGGCCCCCGGACGGCCGCGCAGATCCCGGTCCAGGGCCTTCTCGACCCCCTGCTTGCCGATCCGGAAGCCCGGATGGTGCAGCAGGTCCTGGTCGGGCTCGTCCTTGGCCTTTTCCAGGTCCTTGTCCGAGACCTTGGCCACATAGCCGATCACGTGGGCGAAGGCCCCGCCGAACGGATAGACCCGCACCTCGCCCATGTCGGCGGTGACGCCGGGCAGTTCGGGCGCGCGGATATTGACCCGGGAGAACTCCTCCCAGCTCATGTCCTCCATCACCGCCACCGGCGCCTTGCGCGGGGCGCGGGCGATGTCCTTTTCCAACCGGGCCCGGCGGGCCGGATCGATATGGACCAGCTGGCCGATGTCATCGAGCGTGCGCCCGATGTCCATGCCCTTGTCCTTAGTGACCATCAGCCGGAAATTGGGCCGGTTGGACGCCAGGGGCGTGCCGTTGCGGTCGAGGATCAGGCCCGCGCGGCGGGGCGATGAGCCGGAAATTGAACTGGTTGCCGGCCGAGAGCTTCTGGTAGCGCTGGGCCTCGACCAGCTGCAGCTGGGCCAGGCGCGCGCCCAGGGCCAGCAGGCCCGTGCCCGCCACGGCGCCCATCAGGAAGGCCCGGCGGTGGAATACCCCCTGCCGTTCATTGACCTCGAAGAAGAAGATTGAGGGCTCGCTCATGCCCTCACGGAAACGCACGTCGGCGTCGTCGAAACGCTCGATCAGCCGATGGGCGAAGGGAAACAGCAGGGCGGTGACCAGGAACTGCCAGAACACCGCCAGCAGGCTGGGCATGGCCAGGCTGTCGAGCATGGTGAACAGGAAGCCGGCGATCATCGCCACGCCGGTGACCCCGGCGAACCAGGCCCACATCATCGGCCGGCTCTGGCCGGTCATCATGTTGCGGCCGGCCAGGGCCGTGGCGTAGGCGACCAGCAGCGACAGCGCCCACAGGCCGCTCGGACCGCCCCAGAAGGTGTCGAGGAACAGTCCCAGGATCAGCAGGGCGAAGGGCGCCAGGATCGAGGGCCGGATCAGGGCCCAGGCGAAGGCCGGCACCATGGCGAAGACCGGTTTCGGGCAGTTGCAGGCCAAACAGCCGCAGCGGCGCGCCGAACAGGATGGTGGCCAGGATGCAGATCAGCAGCGGCACGCCCAGCCAGCGCCAGGGATGCAGGGGACGCGCGCCGCCCATCCTCATACGCCGCCCCCGGCGACAGCG
>NZ_PEGG01000266.1 GCF_002737765.1 Caulobacter sp. B11
AGCACGTCGGGAGCCTGCTCGTCGACGAAGCGGGCGGCCTGCTCGGCGCGCAGGCGGACGGAATTGACGTTCCAGGTGGCGATACGAAGGCGCATGGCCCGTCCCTAACGCGCTTGGGGCGCCGCGCCAAGAAAAACGCCCGGACGCATCGTGCGTCCGGGCGAAAGTCGGGTCTCTCATGCCGCCGCCGGGAGGGGATAGGTCCGGCACGGTTGCAACGGGCGGGTCGGGCGCTCGTCGCCATGCGTGTTAAATGTGCCACGGCGACACATTAAGTCAAGCGAAGAGTCTGTTATATCTTGCCTGTTGTGAAAATGTTACAAACGAATCCTTAAGCCCTAAGGCTTTCCCACCCGTCGACGCGGATCGCGCAGCACGAACAGCTTGGGATCCAGGCTCGAAACCTTTTCCAGGTCGACCAGCCGCACGCGGGTGCGCGCGCCCTTGGCGTCGATCACCGTCCAGCCCATCAGTTGCGGGTCGTTGCTGAAGTCCAGGGTGATGCGGCCGCGGGTCAGGCGGCGGCTGTCCTCGGCGGTGATCGAGAAGCCGTCGGCCAGCCGGCTGACGCCGGTGATGCTCACGCCCTGGTCCAGGCGCACCTCGCGGGCCAGCAGCAGGGCCAGGGGCGTGCGCTCCAGGGGATAGCTCTCGAAGGTCTTCAGCCGGCCGTCGAAGATGTTGACGTTGTTGCCGTTGCTGACCACCAGCAGCTTGGAGGCGCCCTCATAGGCGAAGCGCGCCTTGCCGGGGCGCTGCATCCACAGGGTGCCCTGCGACTGGCTGCCCCGCGCGTCGGTCTGCACGAAACGGCCCTTGGCCGAGCCGAGGCCCTGGATATAGGCTTGGGCCTTCTCGACCAGGGCCCGGTCGTCGGCGCTCAGCGGCGCGGCGAACGCCGGGCCGGACAGCACGGCGCTGGCCAGGCCAGCCCCGGCGGCGGCGATCAGAAGGCGACGGGTCGGAACGATCATCATGAAACTCCTTGGCCGCAACCTTTGCCCTGTGGAAGCGACAAGCGAAAGGCCGTCGCGCGGCCATTTTCCGGCGCTCCGATGAAGCGCTGTTCAGGTTGGGGTGAGGAAGAACGCGGAAGCGGGGCCGTGGGTTGCGCGGGGGCAGGGGCTGGAAGTTTCTAACAGCCGCCCCCACCACCGCTTCCCCGGCGAAGGCCGGGGCCCAGATTCAGCCTGAGCGTTTGGGGATGACGCGCCTTCTGCCTTGGCTAAGTCGACCAGGATTCGTGGGTTCGATCTGGGCCCCGGCCTTCGCCGGGGAAGTGGGCAGTCGATCACATCGGTGGTGGCGGCGGAGCCAGGATGTCGCGTTTTCCGGCGTGGTTGGCGGCGCCGACCACGCCTTCCTTTTCCATGCGTTCCATCAGCGAGGCGGCCCGGTTGTAGCCGATCTGCAGGCGGCGCTGGATGTAGCTGGTCGAGGCCTTGCGGTCGCGGGTGACCACCGCCACGGCGTGGTCGTAGAGGTCGTTGGCCCCGCCCTCGCCGGCGAAGGCCCCCTCGACGGCCTCTTCCTGCTCCTCGTCGCCGCCGGCCGTCACCTCGTCCAGATAGTTGGGAATGCCCTGGTCGCGCAGGAACTTGGCCACGGCTTCCACCTCGCCGTCGCTGACGAACGGGCCGTGCAGGCGGGTCACGCGACCGCCGCCGGCCATGTAGAGCATGTCGCCCTGACCCAGCAGCTGCTCGGCCCCCTGCTCGCCGAGGATGGTGCGGGCGTCGATCTTGGAGGTGACCTGGAAGCTGATCCGGGTCGGGAAATTGGCCTTGATGGTGCCGGTGATCACGTCGACCGAGGGGCGCTGGGTGGCCATGATCAGGTGGATACCGGCGGCGCGGGCCATCTGGGCCAGTCGCTGCACGGCGCCTTCGATGTCCTTGCCGGCCACCATCATCAGGTCGGCGACCTCGTCGATCACCACCACCAGGAACGGCATGGCCTCGGGACGGATCTTCTCGGTCTCGTAGATCGGCCGCCCGGCGTCATCGAATCCCGTTTGAACGGTACGTTCAAAATGTTCGCCCTTTTCGAGCGCTTCATTGGCCTTCTCGTTATAGCCGCCGATGTTGCGCACGCCGATTTTGGACATCCGCCGATAGCGGTCCTCCATCTCGCGCACGGTCCATTTCAGGGCCACCACCGCCTTCTTGGGATCGGTTACCACCGGGGCCAGCAGGTGCGGGATGCCGTCATAGACCGACAGCTCCAGCATCTTGGGGTCGATCATGATGAAGCGGCACTTCTCGGGCGGCAGCTTGTAGAGGATCGACAGGATCATGGCGTTGACCCCCACCGACTTGCCCGAGCCGGTGGTGCCGGCGATCAGCAGGTGGGGCATGCGGGCCAGGTCGGCGATATAGGTCTCGCCGCCGATGGTCTCGCCCAGGGCCATGGGCAGGGAGTGGGTGGCCTTCTCGTAGTCGACGCTGGACAGCAGGTCGCGCAGATAGACCGTTTCCTTGCGCGAGTTGGGCAGCTCGATGCCGATGGCGTTGCGGCCCTGGGCCACGGCCACCCGGCACGAGATCACGCTCATCGAGCGGGCGATGTCGTCGGCCAGGGCCACGACCCGGGCGGTCTTGACCCCGGGGGCTGGCACCAGCTCGTACATGGTCACCACCGGGCCGGGGCGGATCTGGTCGATCTGGCCCTTGACCCCGAACTCGGCCAGCACGCTTTCCAGCAGGCGGGCGTTCTGGCGCAGGGCGGCCTCGTCGAACTCGGCGCTGCGCGGCTTGGGCTTGGCCAGCATCGACAGCTCGGGCAGCTGGAAGCCGCCCTCGTCCTCGAAATCGAAGGCCTTCTGCTGCTCGCGCTGGGCGCGGGCGCTTTCCTTGACGCCCGGAACCTTGGGCTGGCGGATGGCCATCGGGCGGGCGTTGAAGTCGGGCTCGAAGGCCGCCTCGTCGGCCGGCGGCGGGGTATAGGCGGCTTCGGCGGCTTCGGCGGCGGACGGTTTTGGAGCCCGGCGCGGGGCGGCGGGCGCGGCGTCCGGATCGGCGGCCTTGCGCGCGGTCGGACGGGCGCGGGCCTGGGGCTCGGGTTCGGCCTCGGCCTCGAAGCGCATCGGGGCC
>NZ_PEGG01000267.1 GCF_002737765.1 Caulobacter sp. B11
GCGCCGCGAATGGCGAGGGCCAGACGGTCGAACAGTTTAGCGGCGGACTCCAGTTGCTCGCGCACGCTGATCACGTTCACCTCCCGGAAGGCCTCGCCCAGGGCCCGGGTGAGGTCGCGTTCCTCGGCCGGCGTGGCGCGGGCGATAGCGACGCTGCGCGGGTTGGCTCCCTGGACGGCGTGAGCGTTCAGAATAATCCGGAAATTGGAGCCGAAGCCGCCGGGCTCGACCTTGCGCACGGCGGCGATGCGGGCGTCGATCTCACGGCCGAGCACCAGAAGGGTCATGGTGTCGCCGACCTCCAGGCCCGCGCCTTTCGCCAGTTCGCGGCCGATGGCGACCTGAGGCGGTCCCGCATAGTCGGCCGACCACCAGCGGCCGGCGACGACATTGGCGTCATCCGGGGCGCCGGCCAGGGCTGACAGCACGATGTCGTTGTCGAAGGCCCAGCGCTCACTGTCCTTGATCGTCTCCAGCTTGACCGGCTGGCCGTTCAGCCTGGTGACGCGCCCGGTGATCAGGGGCGCGCGGCGATAGCGCGCCGGGCTCGGATTGTTCATCGCGCGGGCGATGACGGCGTCGAAGGCCGCCCCCCGCTCGCTGGGGATCTCGGTGAACACGACCGAGGGCGCGGATTTGGGCGCGACGTCGGTGATCTGGGCCAGCAGGCTGGACTGGATCAGGACCACGGTGGCCAGTAGCGCCACGCCCAGTCCGATCGCCGGCGAGGCCGTTCGGGCCGCCGAGCGCGGCCCGCCCAGATTGGCCAGTCCCAGCCGCACGGCGCCGCGCGTTCCCCGCCGAAGCCGCCCGGCCAGCCAGGCCGCGACCCGACCCAACAGCCACAGCAGGCCGAAGGCGACGACCGTGCCGCCGATCAGCCCCGCGGCGGCCAGCTTCGAGGGCGCGGTCAGCACCGCCATCGCGGCCAGGCCGAGGCCCGCCAGGGCGGCGCCGACCAGTTCGGGTCCGATGCGCGGACGGCTGGTGAGCTCCCGGCGAAACAACGACGACGGCGAGGTCGCCCGGGCACGGGCCAGAGGGGCGAGCGAGAAGGCCGCCGCCGCCAGCAGACCAAAGGCTCCCGCCCGGGCCAGGGGCTCGGGATAGACGGCGAACAGGGCGGGAATCGGCAGGCTGTCACGGGCCAAGGCGCCGATGACCAGGGGGGTCACCGCGCCGATGGCCAGGCCGATGCCGACGCCGAGCAGGGCCAGCACGCCGATCTGGATCAGGTAAAGGTTGCGGATCAGCGCGCCTTCCGCCCCCAGGGCCTTGAGCGTGGCGATCGACGGCTTGCGGCCCTCCAGATAGGCCGAGACGGCGCCGCCGACGCCGAGCCCTCCGGCGACCAGGGAGGCCAGGCCGATGAAGCCGAGGAAATATTCCAGCTGGTCGATCAGGCGGCCCGCGCCGGCGGCGGCCTCCGAGCGGTCGCGGGCCTCCAGCCGGGCGTCCGGGAAGGCCTTGCGGACCTGAGCGATGACCGTCTTGGGATCGGCCCCGGCGGGCAGGGCGATGCGGGCCGCCTCGCCGAACAGGCCGCCGGTTCGCAGCAGGCCCGCCTGCTCGACGCTGGCGGCCATGGTGACGACGCGCGGCCCCAGGGCGAAGCCGCGGCCCAACCGGTCCGGCTCGGCGATCAGCACGGCGCGGGCGATCAGGGTTGTCGATCCGACCGTGAACCGATCGCCGAGCTTGAGATTGAGCCGGTCCAGAAGGGCCTGTTCGACGGCGGCGCCGGCGACGCCGTTCTCCACCCGCAGGGCCGTCCGCAGGTCCGGGGCGCCGGTCAGTTGCACCTTGCCGACCAGCGGGTAGGCGGCGTCGACGCCGCGCATGTCGACCAGCCGCCGCTCGCCGGAGGCGGTCTCGGCCATGCCGTTGGCCCTCACCGTATAGGCGACCGGGCCGAGCTTGGCGAAAGCGGCGCGTTGCTGCGGCGTGAACCGGCTCTGGTCGAGGCTGAAGACGATGTCGCCGCCGAGGATTTCGCGGGCTTGGCTGGCCAGGCCCTGGCGGAAGGCCTCGGCGGTCGAGCCCGAAGCGGCGATCGCGGCCACGCCCAGGGCCAGACAGGCCAGGAAAATCCGAAAACCCGCGACGCCCGATCGAAGCTCGCGCCAGGCGAAACGAAGGGCCAGCATCAGGCCTCGGCCCCGGCGGCCGCAACGATGCGGCCGTCGCGCATGGTGACGGTGCGGTGGGCGCGGGCGGCGAGATTGACGTCATGGGTGACCAGGACCAGGGCCGCGCCGCTGTCCCCGATCAGGTCAAATAGCAGGTCGGCGACCCTCTGGCCGTTGGCGCCGTCCAGATTACCGGTCGGCTCGTCGGCGAACAGCAGTTCGGGGCGGACCGCCAGGGCCCTGGCCAGGGCCACGCGCTGTTGCTCGCCCCCGGACAGTTGATGCGGGTAATGGGTGCGTCGCTCCCCCAGCCCGACCCGATCCAGCCAGGTCCGGGCCTCGGCGGTGGCGTTCGGCCGGTGCGCCAGTTCGAGCGGCGCGCTGACATTCTCCTCGGCGGTCATGTTGGGCAGCAGGTGGAAGCTCTGGAAGACCAGGGCGGCCCTGCCCCGACGCAGGCGCGCGCGTCCGTCCTCGCCGAGCGAGGCCAGGTCGGTTCCGAACAGCAGCGCCCGTCCGCCGGTCGGCGTCTCCAGCCCGGCGGCGATGGAGATCAGCGAGGACTTGCCCGAACCGGACGGGCCGACGATGGCCACGGTCTCGCCGGCGGCGACCGTCAGATCCACGCCCCTGAGAATTTCGACCGGCCCGGCCGCCGAGGGCAGGGTCAAGGTCACGGCCTCAAGGATCAGCGGGGCAGGTGAAGCCATCGATTGTGTCGCCGGAAGGATTGGGAGCGGAGCGCGAGGTCTTATATGGTGGAGCATCGCCATGAACCTAGCTCCGCTCACCCCGAACACCGCCCGCCTCGCGCGCCGATCGATCCTGATGGCGGTCTGCGCCCTCACAGCGGTCGGCTGCGGTCGCCGCGAGGCGCGCCCTTCGACGGCGGCCGAGGCCCCGGCCCCTGCCCCGACCCCGCCGCCGGCCGCGACTGACGCCCAGGCGCGGATCATCACGATCCTCGGCGATTCCATCACCGCCGGCCGGGGCCTGCCCGCCGCCGACGCCCTGCCGGCCCAGCTCGAGGCCGCCCTGCGCGCTCAGGGCCTGGCGGTTCGGGTTCGCGCCGCGGGGGTCTCCGGCGACACGACGGCCGGGGGGCTGGCCCGGGTGGACTTCAGCGTCCAGGACGACACCGACCTGTGCATCGTGGCCCTGGGCGGCAATGACATGCTGCAAGGGATCGAGCCGGCGACGGTGCGGCGCAACCTCCAGGCCATTCTCGAGCGGCTGAGGGCGCGTCAAATTCCAGTGCTGCTGGCCGGAATGATGGCCCCCTCGCAATACGGGTCCTATGCCGCCGACTTTGATCGGGTGTTCACGGATCTGGCCAAGGCGGACGATGTCGTCGCCTATCCTTTTCTCCTGAACGGTGTGGCGATGGACAAGCGCTACAATCAGGCCGACGGCATTCATCCGAACGCCGACGGCGTGAAGATCATCGTCAGCGGCCTGGCGCCCGTCGTCGCCAAGGCGCTTTCCGCGTCCTAGAGGGTGTGCATCTGGCCGTTGATCTTGGCTACGCCGCCCCCAGGGTCACCTAGACCTCGTCGAGATCCCAGCGCCGTTAAGTGAACCGGCGCCTGTGATGCACCCGCTCTCGACGGATCTCGGCCGCGAACATCGGACCAAACCAGTTCCACCAGAGCCGGACCGTCTCGTGGCGAATGTCGACGCCACGCTCGAACAGCAGGTCCTCCC
>NZ_PEGG01000268.1 GCF_002737765.1 Caulobacter sp. B11
GAAGCCATGCGCCCCGAGGCCATCGCCGAGGGCTTCCTGACCATCGCCGTCGAGAACATGGCCAAGGCCGTGCGGCAGATCTCGATCCAGCGCGGCTATGACGTCACCCGCTATGTCCTGGCCTGTTTCGGCGGCGCGGGCGGCCAGCATGCCTGTCTGGTGGCCGACGCCCTGGGCATGAGCCAGGTGATGATCCATCCGTTCGCCGGCGTATTGTCCGCCTACGGAATGGGCCTCGCCGAGCTGCGGGCCATCGGGAGACCAGCATCGAGCGCCCTCTGGCGGACGCCGGCGACCTGGACGGGCGCGTGGTCGACCTGGCGGCCTGGGTCGAGGCGGATCTGCGGGCCCAGGACGCGCCTTTGACCGCTGTCGAGACCCAGGCCAGCCTGCTGGTCAAATATGCGGGAACCGACACCCCGCTTCGGGTCCCGTACGGAGATCCGGCGACGGTGCGGGCCGGATTCGAAGCCCTTCACCAGCGGCGATTCGGCTTCACCGCCCCCGCCACGCCCCTGGTCGTCGAGGCCCTGGCGGTGGAGGCCATCGGCCATGCCGACGCGGGCGGCGAGCCGGCGCTGGGCGAGGCGGCGACCGGCGACGCGTCACCTCTGACCACGGTGTCCAGCTGGATGGCCGGCGCCGAACGCGCCACGCCGGTCTTCGAGCGCGCGGACCTGCCGATCAGCGCGATGATTCCCGGCCCCGCCATCATCCGGGAGGCGACGGGCACCACGGTCGTCGAGCCCGGCTGGCGCGCGCGGGTGGACGACCGGTCGAACCTGATCCTGACCCGGATCGAGCCCCTCGCGCCCCGCCACGCGGCCGGGACCAAGGCCGATCCGGTGATGCTGGAGGTGTTCAACAACCTGTTCATGGCCGTGGCCGAGGAGATGGGCTTCGCCCTGCAGAACACCGCCTATTCGGTCAATATCAAGGAGCGGCTGGACTTCTCCTGCGCCCTGTTCGACCGGGCCGGCAACCTCGTCGCCAATGCGCCGCACATGCCGGTGCATCTGGGCTCGATGGGCGACAGCGTGCGGGCGATCCGCGACGGGCGGCTGCACGACGGTCGGGGGCTGAAGCCCGGCGACGTCTATATGCTCAACGCCCCCTACAAGGGTGGCACCCACCTGCCGGACGTGACCGTGGTCATGCCGGTGTTCGATGCGGCGGGCGACCTGACCTTCTATGTCGCAGCGCCACCAGGGCGACATCGGCGGCGTCACGCCCGGATCGATGCCGCCGGCCAGTCGCACGGTCGAGGAGGAGGGGGTGCTGATCGAGAACGTCCTGCTGGTCGAGGGCGGGCGGTTCCTGGAGGCCGAGGTTCGGGCCCTGCTGGGCTCGGGCCGCTGGCCGGCCCGCAATCCCGACCAGAACATCGGCGACCTCAAGGCCCAGGTGGCGGCCTGCGCGCGCGGCGCCGAAAGCCTGACCGGCCTGGTCGTCGAGTTCGGCCAGGACGTGGTCGAGGCCTATATGGCCCACGTGCAGGACAATGCCGAGGAGGCGGTGCGCCGGGTGCTGGCCACCCTGCCGGACGGCGCCTTCGCCTATGAGCTGGACGACGGCTGCGTGGTGAAGGTGGCGATCACCATCGACCGGGTCGCCCGCGCGGCGCGGGTCGATTTCACCGGCACCAGCGACCAGGTGCCCACCAATTTCAACGCCCCGGCCTCGATCTGCCGGGCGGCGGCGCTCTATGTGTTCCGCACCCTGGTTGATGACGACATCCCGATGAACGACGGCTGCCTGCGGCCGGTGGACCTGGTCATTCCCGAGGGCTCGATGCTGCGGCCGCGCTATCCGGCCGCCGTGGTGGCCGGCAATGTCGAGACCAGCCAGGTCGTGGTCGACGCCCTCTACGGCGCCCTGGGCGTAATGGCGGCGGCGCAAGGCACGATGAACAACTTCACCTTCGGCGACCAGCGCCGCCAGTATTACGAGACCATCTGCGGCGGCGCGGGCGCGGGACCGGACTTCGACGGCGCCGATGCGGTCCAGACCCACATGACCAACAGCCGCCTGACCGATCCCGAGGTCCTGGAGACCCGCTATCCGGTGCTGGTCGAAGCCTTTTCCATTCGCCGCGGCTCAGGCGGCGATGGCGCGCGCCACGGCGGAGACGGGGTGGTGCGCAAGATCGCCTTCCGTGAGCCCATGACCGCCACCCTGCTGTCCAACCGCCGCCGTGTGCCGCCGTTCGGCCTGGCGGGCGGCGCGCCGGGCCGGCTGGGCCTCGCTCGGGTCGAGCGGGCGAACGGGACGATCGAAGTCCTGGGCGCGACCGCCGAGGTCGAGATGTCGGCCGGCGACGCGATCGTCATCGAGACGCCCGGCGGCGGAGGCTATGGTCGCCGCTAGTTTTGTTGCGCTGTAAGGGCTCGACGGCGATCTTCAATTAAAATTTCTCCCGTCTGACACCCGTTGATCCATGTAATTCGACCTATTGAAACATGAACATCATGTAATGATGTCAGCAATGTAACCCACCTTTCCATCTTGTAACTTGAGATGAATGGACCGGGCCGTCAGACCTCTGAACATTAAGTTCTGGGGGATCCGATGACCAAGATCGTTTTGCTGGCCACCACGGCGTTTGTCTTGTCCGTCGCCGCGGCCAGCGCCCATGCCGCCCCCGCATCGACCGTTCCGGCCACCGCCGTTGACGCCGGCCAGCGCGGCGTTCTGGTTTTCGCGCCTGACTTCTTCGTCGCCCAACGGCCTAATACGGCCCTGGACATGGTCAATCGCGTCCCCGGGTTCTCGGTCGACGACGGCTCGGGCGCGCGCGGTTTCGAGGGCGCGGTCGGCAACATCCTGATCAACAGCAACCGGCCGGCGTCGAAGAACGACACGGGCTCCAATGTGCTGTCGCGCACCCCGGCCAGCCAGGTCGAGCGCATCGAGCTGGTCCGCGGCGGCGCGCCCGGCGTCGACATGCAGGGCTATGGCGTGGTCGCCAATGTGGTTCTCAAGAAGACCAGCGGTCGTCAGGCGATCCTGACCCTCAACGGCATGGTGTTCGATGGTGGGCACGACATCTTTGGCGGCTCCTACCAGTTCACCGCCCGCGAGGGCGATCGCACCTGGGGCGTCACCCTGTCGGACGGCATGGGATCGAGCGACTCCAACGGTCCTGGCCGTACGATCCGCCGGCAGCGGCGCCGGGGCCGTTCTGCGCGACGGAACACTACGAAAATGACAGTTGGGGCGGTGGGCGATCGATCCGGGGCAACTATGCCGCGCCGCTGGCCG
>NZ_PEGG01000269.1 GCF_002737765.1 Caulobacter sp. B11
ACGCCCGAGATGGCGTCGGAGCCATAGACGGCCGAGGCGCTGCCGCTGAGCACCTCGATGCGGTCGATCATGCCCAGCGGGATCGAGGAGGTGTCGGTGAAGGCGCTCTTGCCGTTGAACGGCAGGGGGAAGTCGGCGATGCGGCGGCCATTGACCAGCACCAGGGTATGGTTGGGGCCCAGGCCGCGCAGATCGACCTGCTGGGCGCCGGGCGTCCAGTCCGCGCCGCTGGACGACTGCTGGGTCTGGGTTTCGCCGCCGTTCTGGGTGAGGCTGCGCAGCACGTCCGGCACGCTGTTGAAACCGGCGGCCTTGATGTTCTCGGCGGTGATGACGGTGACCGGGGCGGGGCCCTCGGTGGCGATGCGGGGAATGCGCGACCCGGTGACGACCAGGGCCTCGACCGCGTTTTCGTCGGCCTGCGGAGCGGTTTGCGCGAACGCCTGGCCCGTGATCATCAGGCCGGCCGCGCCGACCAGGGCGCTGGCCCGAAGCAGATGGATCTTCATCATTATCCCCTCGTTTTTAGCGGCTTATCCGTTCCCATGGACAGGCCCCGCGGCGGGTTGAACCCTGCCGTTGACTCATGTTGGATTGCATTTCGAACAAATTGAAAGCTTAAAAGATCAAATTGTCAGAAATTGTGGACACAATGTGTTTCGCGTGCAGCTTTGGCGCCCAACGCGCGGATCCGCGGCGCCAAGCTCGAAAACAGGCGCGGATCTGAGCGGTATGGCGTTGAGCTCTGGACCCGGCGTCGCGCCGACGGCCAGGATCGGAACGGGCGAGGGATGGACATGATGCTGGCGAGAATTTCCGTGGTCGCGATGGCGGCGGCCCTGCTTCTTCCCCTGACCGCCCGCGCGGCCGACGCGCCCGCCAAGGGACCCGACGCCGTCGGGCCGGGCTACGAATACTATGTGATCGGCGATATCACCGCCCCGACCCCGGGCAAGACAGGGCCGCTGCTGGCCCTGATGGGCGGCGGCGACTGGCCGCTGGAGGCCTTCCACCAGTTCGTCAAACAGTCGGGCGGCGGCCACATCGTGGTGCTGCGGGCCCGTGGCGGTCGCGAACTGCAGGATGAGATCTACAAGGACGTCGGCGGCGTGGCCTCGGTCGAGACCCTGGTGATCCAGAACGAGGACGCCGGCGAGGACCCCAAGCTGCTGGCCATCATCGCCCGCGCCGACGGGATCTTCTTCGGCGGCGGCGACCAGAGCAACTATATCCGCGCCTGGAAGGGCACGGCCCTGAACAAGGCGCTGGACGCCCACGTCAAGGCCGGCAAGCCCGTGGGCGGCACCAGCGCCGGCCTCGCCATCCTCGGCGGCCTGTCCTACGGCTGCCTGGACTCGATCAGCATGACCTCGCCCGAGGCGCTGAAGAACCCCACGGCGGCCGGCGTCACCCTGGTGCGCGACTTCCTGCACCTGCCCTACCTGGCCAAGGTCATCACCGACAGCCACTTCGACAAGCGTGATCGCCAGGGCCGCCTGGTGGCCTTTGTCGGCCGGCTGATTCAGGAAGAAGGCGATCCGACGATCACCGGCCTGGGGATCGATGAGGGCGCGGCGATGCTGATCGACGGCGACGGGGTGGGCCGGTTCTACGGTCCCGGTCACGCCTGGCTGGTGCGGCCGATGGCCAAACCCGCCACGATCATCGCCGGCCGCCCCCTGACCTATGCCCCCTTCCCCATCGTCGGCATCGGTCCCGACAGCAGCCTGGACTTCAAGACCTTCCAGGTGACCAAGCCGGCCTTCACCTTGACCGCCGAGGTCAAGGACGGCGTTCTGATCCGCAGCGACCGCTGACCCCCTATCTTCAGCGTTTGCACCGGAGCCCGGCTCCGACCTGTTCAAGAGAGTTGCGATGACCCTGTGCAAGATCCGCTCGCTCAGTCTTTCGATCCTGGCCCTCTGCGCGGTCGGAGCGCCGGCCGCGGCGACCGAGCGCCCGTGGTCCCTGGCCGTTCACGGCGGGTCGGGGGTGCTGGAGCGCAGCGAGCTGACGCCCGAAAAGGAAAAGGCCTATCGCGCCGGCCTGGACGCCGCGCTGGAGGCGGGCGCAAAAGTGCTGAAGGCCGGCGGCTCCAGCCTGGACGCGGTGGAAGCGGTCGTGCGGACTCTGGAAGACAATCCGCTGTTCAACGCCGGCAAGGGCGCGGTGTTCACCGCCGAAGGCCGCAACGAACTGGACGCCTCGATCATGGATGGCGCCACTCTGAAGGCGGGCGCCGTCGCGGGCGTGACCCGCACCCGCAATCCGATCAGCCTGGCCCGGGCGGTGATGGAAAAGTCGCCGCACGTCATGCTGGCCCGCGAAGGCGCCGACCTGTTCTCCAAGGAGCAGGGCCTCGAGCAGGTCGAGCCCGGCTATTTCCGCACCGAGGAGCGCTGGAAGCAGCTGGAGACCTGGCGCAAGGATCACCAGGCCATGCTGGACCCCACCCACCTGTTTGGCACCGTGGGCGCGGTGGCGCTGGATCAGGCCGGACACCTGGCGGCCGCCACCTCGACGGGCGGCATGACCGGCAAGCGCTGGGCCCGGGTCGGCGACACGCCGATCATCGGGGCCGGAACCTATGCCCGCGACGGAGTCTGCGCCGTGTCGGCCACGGGATCGGGTGAATATTTCATCCGCGAGACGGCCGCCCGTCAGGTTTGCGACCGCATCGCCTGGAAGGGCGAAGACGTGCAGACCGCGGCCGACCAGACCATGGCCTCGATCACCAAGATCGGCGGCGACGGCGGCCTGATCGCCATGGACGGCCAGGGACGACCGGCCTTCGGCATGAACGATCTGGGCATGTATCGCGGGGCCATCTCTTCGACGACCCCGACGCCGCGCACGGCGATCTTCAGCAACGAATCCTCGCCCCGGTGACGCGGATGCTCGCAACCGACACCTGGAGGGGCCGATGAAACCGGACGACCAGAACCTCGCCGATATCGACCGGCAGCTGCTGGCCATGCTGCGCCAGGATTCACGCCAGCCGGTCACCAAGCTGGCCGCCGACCTCGGGCTGTCGCGGGCCAATGTCTATGCCCGGCTCAGCCGCCTGGAGCAGGACGGCGTCATCCAAGGCTACACCGTTCGTCTGGGCAGCGACTATGACCGTCGGCTGATCCGCGCCCAGGTGATGATCAAGGTGCAGCTGAAGCTGGCCAAGGCGACGGAGGAGGAGCTGGCGGCCATCGCCGAGCTGTCGGCCTTGCACGCCATCAGCGGCGAATATGACCTGATCGCCCTGATCGAGGCCGAGACGGTCGCCGAACTCAACGCCCTGATCGACCGTATCGGCGCCCTGGAGGGGGTCGAGCGCACGACCTCCTCGATCCTGCTGGCGACGAAGATCCTGCGCTGAGGGCGAGGTCGCGAGCGTTTCTCTCGTCACACCGCCAAAACACGGCGTTTTTCGAGGCCCCAGCCGACCTAAACTCTCCACCAAGAGTGAGGGAGTTCAGCCTTGATCGCTGTCCAGATCGCGAGTCCGGCCTTTCTGGGCGTCGCCGCCGACCGCGGCGACGCGGCCCCGCGGGCCCATGTGATGATCCAGGTCGCGCCGCGCGACGCCGATGGGGTCACCGCGGGCCTGGCCGAGATGAGCGAACTGACCGCCCTGCACCAGATCACCGGCGACTATGACCTGATCGCCGTGGTCGAGGCCGGACGACCCGAGGACCTCGAGCGCACCGTGGCCAGGATCAGCGCCCTGGTCGGCGTTCGACGCGCCCAGGCCTCCGTGCTCCTGCCCCGCGCCGGACGCGCGTTTCATCCTACCACCGTCGACTGAGCCTTCCGGCGCCGCGTCGCGCGCCGGAAGCCATCGGTCTCGAACCCAACTGACGACGTCTGCAACGAGGTACTGTCGTGGAACTGCCCTATCCAAGCCTGATGTTTCTCGGAGACGTGGACCGGGTCAGCGCCAAGACCGCCTCGGGCGTCGCCCACTGGCGACCCGAAGCCTGCCTCGCCCAGCTTCGCCTGCCTGGCTGCGAAGCCGACCTGGGCCTGCCCGACATGACCCCAAAGGCCGCCTACGAGGCCGGCGCCCGCTCGCTGCTGATCGGCGTCGCCAACGCGGGCGGCTATATTCCCGCCGCACTGGGAAGCCGTCCTGATCGAGGCCCTGGAGGCGGGCCTGGACCTGGTCTCTGGCCTGCACACGCGCATGGCCGACCTCCCCAGGTCGCCGAAACCGCCAAGCGGTTGGGTCGCCGGCTGCTGGAGGCGCGGGAACCCGCGCCGGCCTTTTGTGTCGTCGGTACCGGCGACAAGCGCACGGGCTTGCGTCTGCTCACCGTCGGCACCGACTGCGCCGTGGGCAAGATGTACGCCGCCCTGGCCATCACCAAGGAACTGAAGGCGCGCGGCCGCCGACGCCGAC
>NZ_PEGG01000270.1 GCF_002737765.1 Caulobacter sp. B11
ACCGCTATGGCGAGATCTTCGAGGCGGCCGGCTGGACCGTCGAGACCCTGAAATGGTCCAAGCGCCAGCGCGAGGCCTTCGCCCGGCCCGGCGGCGCGGCCCTCCAGCGCTGGATCGAGACGGCCCCCAACGACCTCTATTCGGCCCTGACCTATCAGGGCGGGGCGGCCTGGCGCGAGCGGCTGACCGCCGACCTGGCCGGCGACGCCGAGGCCCTGGCGCTGATCGGCGGCTACAAGGATGTCGACCTCGGCGAGCTGATGACCGAGCTGGGCGGGCACTGTCTGGAGACCATCCTGGAGGCCTTCGACAAGGCCAGCCGCGATAACGCGCCCCGCTTCATCATCGCCTACACCGTCAAGGGCCTGCGGCTGCCGTTCCAGGGCCACAAGGACAATCACTCGGGCCTGATGACCCCGACCCAGATCGCCGAACTGCGCGAGCGCCTGGGCGTGGTCGAGGGCGAGGAGTGGGACGCCTTTTCGGGGCTCTCCAGCGCCGAGCGCACCGCCCTCAAGGGTCTGATCGCCCGGGCGCCCTTCGCCGCCGAGGTCGACCGCAATCCGGTGGCACCCCTGATCGCCACGCCGAGCGTCGAGGCGCTGCTGGCCCCGGTCCAGGGCGGCGGCGAACAGTCGACCCAGGCCGCCTTTGGCAAGGTGATGTTCGAGATCTCGCGCCAGACCGACGAATTCGCCGGGCGCGTGGTGACCACCTCGCCCGACGTCACCGTCTCGACCAATCTGGGCGGCTTCGTCAACCGGCGCGGCGTGTTCCACCGTCGGGCCCATGAGGACGTCTTCAAGCGCCGCCGAATCCCCTCGGCCCAGGTCTGGTCGATGGGCGAGACGGGCCAGCATATCGAGCTGGGGATCGCCGAGAACAACCTGTTTATCGCCCTGGCGGCCCTGGGCCTGACCGCGCCTTTGTTCGGCGAGCGGCTGTTTCCGGTCGGGACGCTGTACGATCCCTTCATCGCCCGCGGCCTCGATGCGCTGAACTATGCCTGCTACCAGGACGCCCGCTTCCTGTTGGTCGCCACGCCCAGCGGCCTGACCCTGGCTCCCGAGGGCGGCGCTCACCAGTCGATCGGCGCGCCGCTGATCGGCATGAGCCAGCCCGGGCTCGACAGCTATGAGCCGGCCTTCGCCGACGAGACGGCGGTCCTGATGGCCCATGCCTTCGAGCGGATCCAGGCTCCGGACGGCTGCGCCACCTATCTGCGGCTCTCAACCCGGGTGATCGCCCAGCCCGAGCGGGCCGACGACGCCTGGCGACAGGGCGTGGTCGAGGGCGCCTATTGGCTGCGCGAGCCCGCCCCGGGCGCGAGTCTGGCCGTGGTCTATACCGGCGCCCTGGCCCCCGAAGCCCTGGCGGCGCACGAGGCCCTGCTTGAGGACGTGCCGGGGGCGGGCCTGCTGGCCGTGACCTCGGCCGACGTCCTGCATCGCGACTGGACGGCCGCGGGACGCGCGCGCTGGACCGAGGGCGCGGCGCGGGTTTCGACCATTGAACGGCTGCTGGCGCCGCTGGCGCGGGACGCCGGCCTGGTGACGGTGATCGACGGTTCGCCGGCCGCCCTGTCCTGGCTGGGATCGGTGCGGGGCCAGAGGCTGCGGGCGCTGGGCCTGGAGACCTTCGGCCAGTCCGGCGACCTGCCGGACCTCTATGCGACCTACCGCCTCGACCCGAGCGCCATTCTCGACGCCTGCGCCGAGCTTTTGCTCTAGCCGGGCAGTTCCTCGGCCTCGATCCGCTGGATGAGCCCGTCGACGAGGGCGTAGGTGACCCGCACCCGGCTGTCGGACCAGACCTTGCCGGTGCGGTCACGCAGGGCGGCCTGCAGCAGGGCGCGGATCCGGCCGTCGGGCAGGGTCTCGACCTCCAGCACATCGACGCCGGGAGATAGGGTCTCGAACACGCGGACGCAGAAGGCCCGCGCCTGAGCCTGCCCCCGCACCTCGCCGCCGTCGATATAGTCGGGCATGACGACGTCGGGATGCAGGAAGGACATAACCCCATCGAGGTCGCGGTCGACCACGGCGGCCTGCAGACGCTCGATCAGGATCCTGGGGTCAGAGATCATCGTCGGCGCTCGCGGCGATCAGGTCGAGGCGCGAGACCAGTCCGTCGCGAAAGCTGTAGTCGTGTAGCACTTCCAGATCCGACCACAGGCCGCCCGCCAGGTTGCGGACCACCTGGTTGACGTGAACGCGGATCAGGTCGTCGGCCAGGCGCTCGAAGCGGATAGGGGTGACCTCGACGCGAATGATCTCGTCGTTGCGCGCCCAATAGGCCTCGAGCGCCTCAAGGCCGACCAGACGCCCGCCGCGCGTCTGGTCCGGCCAATCGATCTGGGGATGAAGGCCCGCCGAAAACACCGCGAAATCCCGGTGGTTGTAAGCCTCGAACAATAGGGTCAGGAGACGCTCGGCGGGGCTCATGTCAGGGTGCGGGCTTGAACCCGCTCTCGACCTTGAGATAGGCGATCAGGTCGATCCGGTCCTTGGGGTTTTTCAGGCCGGCGAACGACATCTTGGTGCCGGGCATGAAGCCGCGCGGATCGGCCAGCCACTTGTCGAGATGCTCGGCGTCCCAGGCGAAGCCGGCCGCCTTGACCACCGCCGAATAGGTGTAGCCCTCGAGGCTGCCGGCCTGGCGTCCGAACATGCCGTACAGATTGGGGCCGGTCATGTTGGGGCCGCCTTCCGCCAGGGTGTGGCACGAGCGGCAGAGGGCGAACTTGGTTTGGCCATTGGCCAGGTCGCCGGTGTTGTAGGGGGCGGGCAGGGCGGCCAGGGCGGCGGCCTTTTCAACGTCGGTCGGCCCCGGGGCCGCGACGGGTTCGGCGGCCGGAGTCGGCGGCGCGGTCTCCGAGGAGGAGGCCTCCGGGCTCTTCGAACAGGCGACGGTCGCGGCCGACAGCGCGACGATGGCGGCGAGATGAAGCAGGCGCATTCAGAATCTCCAGAAGACACTATGTCGCAAGTTATGCGACGCCGCGCCGCATTCAATTAGAGCTCAGGTTCTGAGCGAGAAAATCTTGGAATAGCGCCGTTATCTCGTCAAGTTATCGCCATGCTTTACTGAGCCGCCTGCGACAACGCATGGCAACTGTTGGATTCAGAAGGGGAATTTTCGAATCGCAAACCGTGGGTTTGCACATAAGAAATTGACCGGAATTAACCATGATCCTACCCAAGAGAGGCGGGGGGCAGACCCCGCTAGCCCGATACGGACAAGCGTCATGGATTGGAACGAAGAACGCACCGCCACCCTGCGTAAGTTGTGGCTCGAAGGTCTGAGCGCCAGCCAGGTGGCTCGACAACTGGGCGGCGTCAGCCGCAGCGCCGTGATCGGCAAGGTGCACCGCCTGGGCATCACGGTCCGCGAAGTCCCGGTTCGTTCCCGCACCACGGTCCGGGTCACCCGGGCCCAACCCAGGGCGCGCGATGTCCGTGACACCGGCCAGACGCCGCGCGCCGTCGCGGCCCGACCGCCACGGATGGCCTCGACCCTGGTCGAGATGGCGCCCACGGCCAGCATCGTCGGCCTGTCGACCCATTCCTGCCGCTGGCCGATCGGCGATCCGGGGATGAGCGACTTCGGCTTCTGTGGTCGCGACAAGCTGGCCCGCGCGTCATACTGCGAGGATCACGCTCGCGGCGCCTTCCGCCGGTTCCAGTCGGCCACCGAGGTCGAGACCTGGAACCGTCAGCGCCTGCCCGTCGAACGCCGCATCGGCTGATCGTCCAACCTTCCCCCGCTCTCCCCGCAACGCCTTCGGGAACACCCGTCATGAACATGGTCTTTATCGAGAACACCGCCGGCAGCAGCCAGGTCATCACCATCATCGAGGAGTTCGCCGGACACTCGGTGTCGCGCGACCTTAATCCGGGCGACAACGCCAGCATCGCCGTCGGCCAGTTCCGCTCGATCGTGGTGCGCGAGACCTATCCGGACGACTGGATGAGCCGGGCCCGCAATCGCCGGACCGCCGTCGGCGAGGCCTGAGCCCTCCGGCCCTGAAGACCGCGTGACGACCTGCCCTCGGGACGTCCGCCGGCCCCGCGAACCCGGTTCGCGGGGCTTTTTCGTGGGTTCTGCCGCCGCTGAGGCAGCGGGGGTTTCGGCGTCTCCCTAAGGGCGGGCGATGATTGTGCGCGCCCCGTGCTTGTGAGATGACATCGCATCGGCGCGGGGGGAACCATGCCTGACAACGATCCAAGGGGCCGCGGCATTCCGCTGCCAACCTATGTCAATCATCTGATGTACCAGACCGAACAGCATCGGCGGGCGCTGTCGGCC
>NZ_PEGG01000271.1 GCF_002737765.1 Caulobacter sp. B11
TTTTGCGGGCGTATGGGTGCAAGGTTTGCACCCATAGAAATGTGCTCCGGCAAAACGCCGTGCCGAGTCTGCGATTTCTCGGTCAGTGTCGAAGCCTTGGAGGTGGACCATGAGTTCAGACATCAGTTCCTGGGCGTTTGCGCAGAATCGGACGAGCCCATCGACAAGCTTGTTCTGATCGTCATGGCGGATGGAACCCCGCCCGATGGATTGTGGAACGGGTCTATCGAAAAGCTAGCTCTGATCTGCTGCATGACGGAGGAAGCCGTCCAGCAAAGCCTGCGCAGGTTGGTTGCCGCCCAAATTCTCGGAAAGACCAAGGCCGGCTACCACATGGACTGAAAGCCGAGTGCGCGGAGGCTCAGCCATGAGCTTTCGTGCGCTAGGAGCCGTTGAGTATCTCGAGACACCCAACGCCCATGTGACGTTGCTGATGTACGTGCTGGCGGGTTTCGCTGACGCGAACGCCTCTTGCTATCCGTCACTCAACACCATCGCGACGAAGATGCGGGTTTCGTTGAGCGCGGCCCGTAACGCCCTGAAGCTCGCCGAAGACCTGGGCTTTCTCAAGCGAGAACAGCGCACCCGGCGCGATGGCGGGCAGTCGTCGAACCGCATCGTTTTGACGTTTTACGAGCCTGAGCAGCCTCTCGAAGAGGACACCGTCGGCGGCCATAAGCGCCCCCGAAAGGCGCCAAAATCCAAGCCTGAAGTGTCGCACCCCCCACCACATTTTGGTGGGGGGCCCCCTCAGGAGGTACAGGGGGCCCCCTCAGGTGGTGGGGGGGCATTCTTGAACCTATCACTTAACCAAGAGGGAACTGACGTTCCCTCTCTCAGCGCGTGCGCGAACGAAGCGGACGCTTTCGAGGAACTGCTGGCGCTTTGGCCGGCGGGCGGACTGGACAACACCGACGTCCCGGCGGCGCGGGCGGCGTTCGCTGCCGAGGCGGCTTCGGTCGGGGATGCCCGTCGATTGGTCGAGGCCGGTCGCGCCTATGTCGCTTCGCCGGAAACGCGCCAGCGGAAATACGCGCCACCCGGGTTGGACCGCTGGTTGCAGCGCCAGAGCTACCGAGGTCGGCTCCCGGCCAATCAGCCCAAGGGCTCGGCGAGGGAGCGAACCGCGTTCGCCTGCGCTGAGGTCCGAGACGCCGTGCTGGCTGTCAGGGACGAGCGATGGGTCGGCAGCTGGTTGGACCCATGCGGCTGGGATCCCGCCAAGCGGTGCATCAGCCCCGGCCTTCGCAACCGGGCTGAACGGCTGCGCGAGGTGGCGGGGATCTTCAAGACTTTGGGCGTGAGCGTTGAGGAGTTGGGCCATGGACGGTGATATTCGGATGTTTGACTTGGCGGGCCAGGACGACGCTGAACGCGACCGCAAATGGCGGGTGGTGATGACCAACACCAACGCCGAGCGAACGGCCAAGGCCAATATCCGAGCCCTGGGCTTCGAGACCTACCTGCCCATGGCGGTGACCGAACGCCCTCGCACGGCGCGACGGCCCGCGGCCACCGTCGTTCGGCCGTTCCTGCGCGGCTACCTGTTCGTGCGGTTCGATACGCGCCGCGATGACTGGGGCGAGTTGTTCACGACCATCGGGATCAAGGGCATCCTGCGGGCAGGGGGTGTGCCCCTGTCCGTTCCCGACGAGGTGATCGCCTCGATCCGCCAGCAGGAGGAGGCGGGCCTGATCAAGCTCTCCGATCCTCCGATCTGGTCACCTGGCGCAAGGGTCAGAGCCTGGCCCTGGTCGGACCCAAGGCGGATATCGATGTTGTGTTCGAGGAATTGCTTGACGGGAATCGGGCCGTCGTCTTCGTTACGCTCCTAGGTCGGATCACCCGGCAGGTCGTCTCTCCACTCCTACTCAAGTGAGCAGGAGTGCGGACGCTATTCACGACCCCGCCTGATCTTGAACCCTCCGACCCGCCCGGCCATCGCCGTGGCGGGTTCGCTTTTGCCCCTCGACCTGCCTGCTGCCGACGCTCGCATGCGACGGCCTGACCCGCAGACCCTTCACGGTCCCTCCTGGCGGCTCCGCTATACGGCAGGTTCAACGGCTCGATCGTTTTCTTGTGTGAGCTGCGCGCAAAGGCGCACGGTTGCACGCATCCCTCTGCACGGATTGGCGAACATGCACGGCAAGATCGGGCCGGTGTCCGTTGCCCGCTGTGCGGAGCTGCTGACGGCTGGCGGTGACAAGATCGATCGTTCGGCTTTGTCGCGCTACTGCGACAGCCACCAGCTGAAGCTGGGCAAGGTCGGCCGCGAGATGATGGTCGATTTCGAAACGGTGAGCGACCATCGCGCGCCAACTATACGCGCTCGGTTATGTCCGGTGAGGCGGGATTTGGCTCGCCCTTGATAGCTGAACCGGTGCCTCGGGCGATGCTGCACGTTCGCCCGCGGCCTCGACGAAACCAACGCCAGTCCTGCCCATGGACGAACACCGCCAGCTGAAGGCCATTCGCG
>NZ_PEGG01000272.1 GCF_002737765.1 Caulobacter sp. B11
TCAGCGCCGGCGAACCAGCCACCAGCCGATCCAGGCCAGGCTGTAGCAGGCGATCTCGAGGGTCAGGACGGCGATCACGCCCGCCGAGGGCCCATTCGTAGGCCGTATGGGGCCCAAACCAGGATTCCAGCAGCGCGGTGGAGATCAGGGGGGCGATCGGCAGGATCAGCATCAGCCCGCCGCTGCCGCCCCAGAACCAGGCGAACTTGTGAGCTTCGCGGGCGGCTTCATCGACGTTTCGCCAATAGACCGCCATCGTCCAGCTCATCAGGGCCAGCACGGCGATCCCGCCGAGCGACAGGATCACGGGCGGCGCCTGGATCTCCAGCGAGTCCACAATGCCGATACCGGCCCCCATAATCAGCCCCAGCAGCGCCCAGACCCCAATCAGGCGCTGGGCGACCTTTTCGCTGGGCCGGAACGATTTGACTTCACTTTGCATGACAAGCACCCCAGTCGTTATGACAAGGACGCTTGTCTTACATCGGCAAATCTATGTCAAGCAGGCTTGTCAAAATGTATGGGGTCATGGACTAAAAGCCTTGCCGGCTCAGGCGGCGTAGCGTCGCCCGGAGGGTCCGCAGCCGCGCGGCTCCGCCCCGAAGGGGTCGGCCTCATGCATGTGGACGGGCCTGTCCTTGCCCCGGCCCAGGGCGCTGGCCAGCCATCCGTCGCCGCCCGACCGGTCGATGATCCAGCCATAGCCCGAACAGCGATCGCCGTAGTCGGACCAGCGCAGCACCCGCCCCTGGGCGTCGCAGCGCCATTCGGCCTTGTCGCATCCCGGAATACGAACGGCCTGCTCCCAGGCCGCGACCCGGCGGGCATGGGTCGAAAAAGGGCCGCCAAAAAGTCCACTCACGCGCTCATGCTCCACTCACCGGGATCCGGGACTGAGTCACCGACCTCGACCTCGTCAATCTAGCACTGGTGGAAGGCTCGTGGAGCTCTACAAGATCTAGTGCGACGCCGTGCCGCGCGACGCCCCTGCGACATCGCCCCGGCCCTCCAGGGGCTGGCGATCGGCGGCGAGTCGGATGACGATCTCGCCCTCCCTCGGCGGCGTCCTGGCCATGTGGCCCGTCAGCCTTTCGTAGTGTTGGACGAACCGCCGCACCCCGGCGTCGCTCATCGTCCGACCCGCCGCGAGGCCCTCGCGGACCAGACGCTCGCGCAGGTCTCGCTCCTGCTCGATGCGCCACAGGATCACGGTGTCGAAGTCGGGCGCGCGAAACTGGATCCGCAGGTCCAGACGCGCGAACAGGTCCTGATAGGCTCCCGCCAGGGCCGCATTCACCCAGGCTCGCCACACGGCGCCCGGATCCTCGTCGCGTTCCAGTCCATTGATCGGCTCGACCAGTGAGGCGGGATCCTGGGGCGATGCGCCGACGCACCAGCCCTCGAACAGGACTATGTCCACCGGCCCCTTGACCGCGTCCCAGTCCGAGGGATCGAGGCGGGTGTCGGCAGCCTTGTCGAAGCGCGGCAGGCGCACGTCCCGCCCGGCGACCAGGGCCTCCAGCAGATCCAGGCCCAGGCCGACGTCATGAGTTCCCGGAACGCCTCGGGTCGCCAACAATGGATGAACCTGGGCCGCCAGGGCCAGGCGCGCCGCGCGGGTCAGGTACAGGTCATCGAGCGACAGCGTCGCCACCCGCAGGCCCTGGGCTTCCAGCAGCCGCCGCAGAACGATGACCGTCGTCGACTTGCCGCACCCTTGCGGACCGGCGATCCCGACCACCAGACAGGCGCCGCGCGTCCGCCAGTCGTCGAGGATTCGCGCGACGAGCGGCCCGTGCAGCCGGCTCTCCGGAATGGCGCGGTCTAACGCCACGCCTTGAAGTGCTTGGACAGTTTCAGACCCTGGCGCTGATAGTGCGATCCGCCCTCGCCATAGAGCCGCACCGGCCGGGCCGTCAGCGGCTCATAGACCAGGCGGGCCACGGTCTGGCCGTCTTCCAGAAGGAACGGCGTCTCGTGGCTGCGCACCTCCAGCACGCCCTTGGAGCCGACCGCCCCGGCCTCTTCGGTGCCGAAGCCCGGATCAAAGAAGCCGGCATAGTGCACGCGGAACTCGCCGACCGACGGGTCGATCGGGGTCATCTCGGCCGCCTCGAGGGCCGGGATCTCGATATCGTCCTTGGAGGCCAGGATATAGAACTCGCCCGGATCCAGCAGCAGTTCGCCATGACGGGTTTCGAGCGGCTCCCAGAAGTCGCGCGGATCGTGGCCGTCCTCGCGGTCCAGGTCGATGACCCCGGCGTGACGCCGGCCTCGGAACCCGACGACGCCCGGGCTCAGATCGACCCCGACGCTGCGGATGGACAGTTTGGCGGGCTCGCCCCGTTTCAGGCGCAGCTGGTTGAGCCGCGTCCCGGCCCGCACCAGGACCGAAAAGGTCTGGGGCGCGATCTCGATGAACAGCGGTCCGTCATAGCCGGCCTCGACGTCGTCGAAGGCTCGGCTGTTGTCGGTCAGCAGACGGACGAAAACGTCGACGCGGCCGGTCGAGCTCTTGGGATTGCCCCGCGCGGCGATATTGTGCGGCAGGGCCAGGCGCTCCTGGATCTCGGCGATATAAACGCAGCCCTTCTCGAGCACCGCGCCCTGGGTCAGGTCCAGTTCGTGCATCGCCACGTCGCTGAGGCGTTCCAGCACCCGACGATGCCGTCCGGGCAGGAACGAGGCGCGCACCCGCCAGCACCGCGCACCGAGGCGCAGATCGAGACTGGCCGGCTGGACCTGATCGATGTCGAACGGGGTCTGAGAGGTGATCGCTTCACGCGCGATCAGCTCATCGATGGATTGGCAGGGCAGAATCCCCGCTGAATGGGCGTCGGTCATTGCGGCGACACTGGATAATGCGGCGCCGAGAGGCAAGCGTGCTCGCGCGACAAAGGCCTGGAATTCGTCCGACGCTGCCCCAATGGGTTCGCGCCAGGCGGAGCCTTGCAGGAAATAGCGGTCGCGCGCGGCGATTGCTGGCTTGACCGCCCTACCCGCTATACCTTTCATGCGCGCCTTTTCGAGGAGACGCCGTCCGTGGCCGAAGACCCTAAAGACTGGGATATCGCGACAAAGCTGATCCGTGGCGGTCTTGCGCGCTCTCAGTTCATGGAGACGGCCGAGGCGCTGTACCTCACCCAGGGCTTCACCTACGAGACCGCCGAAGGCGCCGATCGCCGGTTCTCGGGCGAAGATCCCGGTTTTGTCTATTCGCGGTTCAACAATCCGACCGTGAAGATGTTCGAGGACCGCCTGGCCCTGCTGGAGGGCGCCGAGGTGTGCCGCGCCCAGTCCACCGGCATGGCCTCGATCCACATGGCCCTGATGGGGCTGGTCAAGGCGGGCGACCATGTGGTGGCCGGCCGCGCCCTGTTCGGGTCCTGCCGCTGGATCATCTCCGAGTGGCTGCCGCGCTTCGGCGTCGAGACCACCTTCGTGGACGCCACCGACCTGAAAGCCTGGGAAGCGGCCATGCGGCCCAACACCAAGGCCGTGCTGATCGAGACGCCGTCCAATCCCGTGCTTGAGATCACCGATATCCGCGCCGTGGCCGACCTGGCCCATGCGGTCGGCGCCAAGGTGATTGTCGACAACGTCTTCGCCACCCCGATCTTCCAGCAGCCCTGACCCTGGGGCCGACGTGGTGGTCTATTCGGCCACCAAACATATCGACGGCCAGGGCCGGGTGCTCGGCGGGCGATCCTGACCAGCGAGGCGATCAACGACGAATTCTACCGCGACGCCCTGCGCCACACCGGTCCGACCCTGTCGCCGTTCAACGCCTGGGTGCTGGTCAAGGGCCTGGAGACCCTGGACCTGCGCGTCCGTCGCCAGACCGACTCCGCCGCCGCCCTGGCCGACGTGATCGCCGACCATGGCAAGGCCCGCCAGGTGCTCTACCCCTTCCGCGCCGACCATCCCGGCCATGACATCGCCCGCAAGCAAATGAGCGGCGGCGGCACGGTGGTGGCCCTGGACCTGGGCTCGCGAGAGGCGGCGTTCCGCTTCCTCAACGCGCTGGAGATCGTCGACATCTCCAACAATCTCGGCGACGCCAAGTCGATGGCCACCCACCCGCCGACCACCACCCACCGCTCGGTGCCTGAAGAGATGCGCCCCTCCCTGGGCGTGGTCGAGGGCGGCGTGCGCCTCTCGGTCGGCCTGGAAAGCCTGGCGGACCTGACCCGTGATGTGACCCGTGCGCTCGACCAGGCGTGAAACCTATCCGCCGCTGAAGCGGATCCGTCGGCGGCGCGGGGCTGACACGGGCATCTATGAAGCGCGCACCCGCGACATCGTGGTCCGCGTCGTCCCGGCCTATCTGGTCGAGGAATCCGCGCCCGACGACAGCCTGTATCTGTGGTCCTACACGGTCGAGATCGAGAACCACGGCCAGGAAACCGTCACCCTGATCTCGCGCTACTGGAAGATTACCGACAGCCACAACCGCAGCAACGAGGTCGAGGGTTCGGGCGTGGTCGGCGAACAGCCGGAACTGCGGCCGCGCGAGGCGTTCCGCTATGTCTCCAACTGCCCGCTCCCGACCCCGTCGGGCACGATGGTGGGCGCCTATCAGATGATGACCGAAGCCGGCGAGGTGTTCGAGGCCGCCATCCCCGAATTCTCGTTGCATCTGCCCGGGGCGACCCGGCGGGTGAACTGAGGCCGGGTCAGAGCGAAAGCCGTCGGTGGATCGGCGGCGCTTGACAACCCCAGATAGTACGTCTTCAAGTTACCTCCATTCGGCGGCGATCACACTTCGCTCGGCCGGGAAGGCCGGGTCGCGCCGATCTTGACCGCGCCCCCGCTGGCAAGACGGCGTCGCGGCCCAAAGGGCGCGCCCAACCGGGGGGGGAACATGATGGCGACCTATACGATCAGGGTTCTCAACAATTCCGTGGCCAACAGGAGCTACGCGATCTTCATGGCGCCGCCAGTGGTCACCGCCAATGGCG
>NZ_PEGG01000273.1 GCF_002737765.1 Caulobacter sp. B11
CGGCAGCATCGGCGACAATCGCCTGGGCGGCTGGTACGGCTATCGCGCCTCCAAGGCCGCCCTGAACATGCTGATCCGCACCCTGGCCATCGAGCATCGTCGCACCCGGCCGCTCGGACTTTGCGTCGTGCTGCATCCCGGTACGGTCGACACCGCCCTCAGCGCCCCGTTCCAGGCCGGCGTCTCCGAGGGACGGCTGTTCGCCCCGCGCCAATCGGCCGAGGCGCTGCTGGCGGTGATCGACGGTCTGGGCCCCGATGACAATGGCGGCTTTTTCGCCTGGGACGGCAGTCCCATTGCCTGGTGACCTCATGACCCCAGAGACAGTCCCACCGCGCACCGCCGTGATCGGCGCCGGCATGGCCGGTCTGACCTGCGCCGCGGCCCTGCGAGCGGCCGGCGGGTCGGTGACCGTCTTCGACAAGGCGCGGGGGCCGGGCGGGCGGATGTCGACCCGGCGGCTGGCCTTGACCGAGGGCGAGGTCACCTTCGACCACGGCGCCCCCGTCTTCACGGCGCGGGACCCCGGCTTCCGGGCTCAGGTGGCGCTCTGGACCCAGGCGGGCCTGGTCGCGCCCTGGTCAGCGGCGGGCGAGGGCGCCTTTGTCGGCGCGCCGGCCATGAACGCCCCGCTCAAGGCCGTGGCGGCGGGTCTGGAGATCCGCTGCGGCGTCACGATCACCGGCCTGGCCCGGATCGGCGACGGCTGGGTCCTCGAGGGCCCGGACGAGTCGGACCTCGCCTATGACCGGGTGGTGCTGGCCGTGCCGGCCGAGCAGGCGGCGGTGCTGCTGGTCGCAGCGAACGACGCCTTCGCCGCCCTGGCCCGCTCGACCGTGTCCGCGCCCTGCTGGAGCCTGATGCTGGTGTTCAGCCGGCCGATCGAGACCGAGTTGAGGGTCCTGGACGGCGATGAGGTCATCGGCCGGGCCTTTCGTGACGGCCACAAACCTGGCCGCTCGGGCGGCGAGGCCTGGGTGATCCAGGCGTGCCCGGCCTGGTCGCGGGACAATCTCGAGGCCGGCCCGTCGGACGTCGCGACACGGCTGCTGGCGGCCTTCGAGACCAGAATGCCGACGCCCCTTCCGCCGCCGCTGTCGTCGGTCGCCCACCGCTGGCGTTATGCCCAGCCGGAGCCCCTGGCGCTCGGGGCGCTGTGGGATCCGGCCGCGGGCCTGGGGGTGTGCGGGGACTGGCTTGACGGGGGCGATGTCGAAGGCGCCTGGCGTTCGGGCGTGCGTCTGGCGGCGCAGTTGAACGCCGCCGACGCCAGGCCCTGAGGTCCAGGCCGCCCCACCCTTGACGCCTCCGCGCCCAGCGCCCAGAAGCCGGAGGTGACCAACTCAGCCCCTCCCGCCGCCGCGCCGAAAAAAGCCCCCGGCATGATCCGGTCCTCGGCGATCTATTCGGGCCTGACCCTGGTCAGCCGGCTGATGGGCTTCGTGCGCGATCTGGTCATTTCCTATTTCCTGGGGGCCAGCAGCAACATCGCCGCCGACGCCCTCAACACCGCCCAGATGTTCCCCAACCTGTTTCGGCGGATCTTCGCCGAGGGGGCCTTCGCGGCGGCCTTCGTGCCGGCCTATTCCAAGAGCCTGGATCGCGACGGGCCGGAGATCGCCGACCGGCTGGCGGGCGACGCCATGGCCACCATCGCCGCCTTTACCGTCGCCCTGACCCTGGTGGCCCAGCTGGCCATGCCGTGGCTGATGATGGCCATCAGCCCGGGCTTCGGCTTCGGCACCGAAAAGTACAAGCTGGCGGTGATCCTGACCCAGATCACCATGCCCTACCTGCCCTGCATGGCCATCGTCGCCCTGCTGTCGGGGGTTCTGAACGCCCGCGGCAAGTTCATCGTCGCGGGGGCCGCGCCGATCCTGCTCAACCTGGTGACCCTGATCGCGGTGATCCCCTCTCACGGCGCCCGGCAGGCGGCGGTGGCGGTGTCCTGGGGGATCTTCGCCGCCGGCATCTGCCAGGTGCTGCTGCTGGTCTGGGCCGTGCGCAAGGCCGGGGCCACGATCCAGTGGCGGCTGCCGCGCCTGACCCCCGAGATCAAGGGCCTGATCGCCCTGGCCGTGCCCGGGGCCATCGCCGCCAGCGCCAGCCAGATCAACATCACCGTCTCCGGCATCCTGGCCAGCCAGGTCAATGGCGCGCGGACCTGGCTGGCCTATGCCGACCGGCTCTACCAGCTGCCGCTGGGCCTGGTGGGCGTGGCGATCGGGGTGGCCCTGCTGCCGCGCCTGTCGCGGGCCGTGGTCGCCGAGGACCGGCGCGACGCCCAGACCGCCATGGACCAGGCGATCGTCTTCGCCCTGGCCCTGTCGCTGCCCGCGGCGGCCGCCCTGTTCAGCATTCCCTATTTCCTGATCGACGGCCTGTTCACCCGAGGCGAGTTCACGGCCTTCGACGCCCGCGCCACGGCCGACGCCCTGATGCAGTACGGCTGGGGCACCCCGGCCTTCGTCCTGGCCCGCATCCTGTCGCCGGCCTTCTTCGCGCGGGGCGACACCAAGGGCCCGATGCGGTTCGCCCTGATCTCGGTGGCGGCCAATATCGTGCTGGGCCTGGCCCTGTTCCCGGTGTTCGGCGTCGCGGGTCTGGCGGCGGCGACCAGCGCGGCCTCGTGGCTGAACGTGTTGCAGATGACCGTGGTCCTGGGGCGTCGCGGCGACTACGCGCCTAGCCCGGCGGCCTGGGGCAAGATCGTGAGGGTGCTGGCGGCCAGCGTCGCCCTGGGCCTGATCCTGGCGGCCCTGTCGCATTGGCGGCCGGCGATCGAGGCCCCGATCCTGGCCCTGGGACTGG
>NZ_PEGG01000274.1 GCF_002737765.1 Caulobacter sp. B11
GCAGACCGTGCTCAAGCGCGTCAGCGACGCCGACGCCCAGGAAGAAGCCACCCTGGCCGGGCTCGAGCGCTCGGACGAGGGCGGCGTCTAGGGCAGGCCCTAGGCTGGATCTGGATCACAAGATCCCGTTTCGCCGACCTTCGTCGCGGAGACGGGTTTGGGGGCCGCGGCGGATCATCCCGCCCCAACGCCGTCAGCTCAGCTCAGCCCCGCCTGGCCCTTCAGCCGGGCCAGCATGTCCATCGACAGATAGCCGTCGGCCGGCAGGCCGCGATCCAGCTGCCAGGCGCGCAGGGCCTTGCGGGTGCCCGCCCCGACCACGCCGTCGGCCGGGCCGGGATCGAAGCCCAGGCGCGACAGGGCGATCTGGGCGGCCATGCGGTCGGCCAGGGACAGGGGCTGCTCAAAGGGCCAGGGCGTGACCAGGGATTCGCCGCCGCCGAACCGGTCGGCCAGCAGTCCGATGCCCAGGGCGTAGGCGGTCGAGTTGTTATAGGTGCGGATCGCATAGTGGTTGGGCAGGGCCAGGAAGGCCGGCCCATTGGCGCCGGCCGGCAGGATCAGGCCGGCGACCGCGGCGGCGTCGGCCGGGGTCCAGGGCAGGCCGTCGGCCCGCTTGACGCCCTTGGCCGCCCACCAGGCCGGAAGCTCGCGCGGGCCCTCGGCCAGGCTGTAGTCGAAGTCGGCCGGCAGGATCACTTCGCGGGCCCAGCCCACCCCGGGCTTCCAGCCGCCCTTGGCCAGCAGGTTGGCGGCGCTGGCCAGGCTGTCGCTGTCGCTGCCCCAGATGTCGCGGCGCCCGTCGCCGTCATGGTCGACCGCCGTGGCGCGATAGTTGGACGGCAGGAACTGGGTCTGGCCCATGGCCCCGGCCCACGAGCCCTTGAGCTGGGCGCGGGTGACCTCGCCCGATTCGATGATCTTCAGGGCGGCGATCAGTTCGCCCTCGGCCCAGGCGCGGCGGCGGCCGTCGGCGGCCAGGCTGGCCATCGAGCGGACCACGTCGAAATTGCCCTGGATCTTGCCGAAGGCTGATTCCATCGCCCAGACCGCCAGCAGGATGTCGCGCGGCACGCCGTAGCGGCTCTCGACACCCGGCAGGAAGGCCAGGTCCTGGCGCTTGGCGCGGCCCACCGCCACCCGGTCGTCGCTGATCACGCCCTTGATATAGTCGCCGACCGGCTTGGAGAATTCCGGCTGCTTGCCGTCCAGGGACACCACGCGCGGCTCGGGCGTCACGCCGGACAGCTCGCGGTCCAGGGTCGCGGCGCTGACGCCCGCCGCCAGGGCCTTGACCCGGAAGGCGGCCAGCCAGGCGTCGAAGTCCACCGCGCCGGGCGGCAATTGCGCGACGACCGGGGCGGGGGCCATCGAGGGCGGCGGGGCCGAGGCGGCCGGCGGGGCGGGCGTCGCCACCGAGATCGCCAGCGGCGCATTGGCCGAGGCGTCGGCGCAGCCGGCCAGCAACAGAAGGAGGAAAATTCGCTTGTCCATCCTGTCAGGCTAGCGGCTTCGGCCCGAAAGCGGCAATCACAAGGACGACAGAGCGGTGACGTTTCGTCGACCCTGTCCCGGCCTGGCGCATTGACTCTCCTGCCTGCCCTGCTTATAGGCCTGCCCTCCGAAACATCCCGGATGTTCCTTTCGCCACATGGCGGCCGCGAACCTCTCCGCTGAGTATAGAGACGGTCATGAAGGTTCGTAGCTCGCTGAAGTCGCTGAAGTCGCGTCACCGCGATTGCAAGCTGGTTCGCCGCAAGGGCGTCATCTACATCATCAACAAGACCGACCCGCGCTTCAAAGCCAAGCAGGGCTGATGACGGTGGCCGGCTCTCCCAGGGCGCTGCTCTGGGACGTCGGCAATGTCATCGTGCGCTGGAATCCGCGCACGCTCTTCGCGAAGATCTTCAAGGAACCCGCCGAACTCGACGGGTTCCTTTCGCGTGTCTGCACCATGGACTGGCACGCTGAAACCGATCGCGGCCTGACCTTCGCCGACAATATCGCCCGCCTGACCCAGCTGCATCCGCACCACGCCGCGCCGATCGCCGCCTGGTGGGCCCGCTGGCCGGAAATGTTCTCCGGGACCATCGCCGAGACCGAGTCTGTGATGCACGACCTGGCCGCCCGGGGCGTGGCGCAATACGGCCTGACCAACATGTCCAGCGAGTCCTGGCCCGGGGTTCAGGCGATGAGCCCGGTGTTCGGCCATTTCCGCGACGTGGTCGTCTCGGCCGAGGAGGGCGTGATCAAGCCGGAGCGGCGGATCTACGAGATCGTGCTGCAACGCACCGGCCTGGCCGCCGCCGATCTGCTGTTCGTCGACGACAACCCCGACAACATCGCCGCCGCCGAGGCCCTGGGCTTTCACACCCATCTGTTCGACGATCCGGCCGCGCTTCGGCCGACGATTCAGGCGCACGGCCTGCTGTAAAACCGGTTCCCGTTTGGGTGCGCCGAGACTATGGTCCGCGCCCATTCCATCCCTGTGCGAAAGACCTTCCCATGGCCGACGACGCCGCCCATTCCGACGTCCTCAACTCCACCGCCCAAGGCCAGCTGAAGTCGATCATCGACCGCATCGAGCGCCTGGAAACCGAGAAGTCCGAGATCGCCGAGCAGATCAAGGAGGTCTATGCCGAGGCCAAGGGCAATGGCTTCGACGTCAAGATCCTGCGCAAGGTGGTCCGCATCCTCAAGCAGGACCGCGCCAAGCGCCAGGAAGAGGACGCCATCCTCGACCTCTACCTGGCGGCCGTCGGCGCGATCTAGGGTCCCTGGCCCTCTCCCTCCGGGGAGAGGGTTTGCGTCGGCGGGATCGCGCGTCATAGTCTCGTTCATGCGCGCCAAGAAGCCGCCCGATCCCCGCGCCCAGGCCCGCAAGGCCGCCCTCAACGCGCTCAAGCGCGCCCGGCGCACCGCCGACAAGGCCGGGATCGAGCTGTCCGACTGGGAGGGCGAGTTCCTCGGCTCGGTGGCCCAGCGGATCGAGACCTATGGCCGGGCCTTCGGCGACCCTGAAAAGGGCGGGGCCGGCCAGGCGATGTCGGTCAACCAGACCATCAAGCTCAAGGAAATCGCCGCCAAGGCCAAGGGCGAGAAAAAGCCGATGAAGCGCGGCCGCGGCTTCGGTCGGCCCGGGCCAAGCCCGCCGAGGTCAACGAGGACGAGGGCTGACCTCCCGGCCTGGCGATCGAAATCAGAGCCGGCGGTTCCCTCCGGCCCCGGGCCGCGCTAAACCTTGGCCATGAGCAAGTTCGAACGCGGTCCGCGCGGCGTCCAGCCCGCCTGACCCAGGGCCAGACCCGCCCGGTATGACGCCCCTGATCTGATCAGCGAGACGCCGCGCGCCCGCGCGGCTCCCTGGGCGGCCAAGGCCGTCGGCGACCTCTCCGGACCTTTTCTGATGACCCACTCCAAACTCGACTGGTCGCAACGCTTCAGCGCCCGCATGTCCCGCGTCCGCGCCAGCGAGATTCGCGAGCTGCTCAAGCTGCTCGACCAGCCCGACATCCT
>NZ_PEGG01000275.1 GCF_002737765.1 Caulobacter sp. B11
TCAACGACGAACCCGCCCTGTTCGAATCAGCCCGACCACCTGCTGCAGGTCGGTGAACACCGCGGTGCGGCGCGATCGTGAGGCCTCATAGTGGGTGACGACGGCGTCGTAGTCGGCGCCTAGCAAGGCGCGCACGGCGGGCGCGGCGGCGAACTTGTCGCGCACCCAGTTCAAGCGTTCGGCGTTGTAGGCTTGGCGTTCCTCGCCGGTTTTGGGCGGCACGATCGGCACGGTGATCAGCAGGCGGCCGCCGGGCGCCAGAGCGGCGGCGAAGCGCCGCAGCATCGTCACCCGATCGGGCTCGGGCAGGAACGGCAGCATGGAGTGCGAGAGGATCAGGTCATAGGTCGGCGTCGGCGACAGCTGGGTCAGGTCGACGACCTGGGTTGTGACGCTCAGGCCCGGCGGCGGCGTGATCAGGTCGATCACCGCCAGCGGCGCGGGGCAGCGATCCACAATGGTCAGGGACACGGGCCGGGCGGTCGTCAGTTCCGCGAAGCTCTGCAACTGGCCCGGGTCGCCGGCGCCGGCGATCAGCACCCGGTGCCCAGGCCGCACGAGGTCGTTCAACAGCCCTCGCAGCGGAACCTCGTCGGTATCGGGGCCGCGAATGACCTTCATGGCGCGCAGGGCGCCGCGGACCTGGTGATAGCCGCCGCAGTCGGTGCAGAGCGCCGCGCCCAGTCGCCAGCCTTCGCGCGCCTGGCCCATCAGGTCGTCAATCGCCAGACGTTCGTTCATTGTCCAAGCCTTTCAAGGCACCAGATCAGTCCACCGAGTCCGCAGGCCGCCGCCGCGGCGACGCGATAGCTCAGCTTGGCCCGGCTCGCCAGTGTGGCGAAGGCGAACAGCGCCGCCGCGATCGCGATATCGATCAGGGCCGCCAGGAACAGCATCGCGCCAAACAGGCCCAGAACCAGAAGGTCATAGCCTTCGAAGGCCTTGCGGGCCTGGCGACGGCCGCGCCAGAGGCGCCAGGCGCAGACGCCGGCCGCGCCCAGGCCGATGGCTGCGGCCAGGCTCGGCAGAGTCCGCGCGGTCAGCGGCGCCTTGGCCAGGTCCAGGATCGCCAGCAGCAGGAGGGTCGCCACCAGACCGATCGCCGCCGGCAGCCAGCGGGTCGGGGCGTCGGGCGCCTTGGGCGGCGCGACCGCGCGGGGCCGCGACCGGGACCACAGGGCGTAGGCCGCCACGCCCACCGCGATCAGCAGGATGCTGACCACGCCGGGCCGGGTGAAGGCCGACCAGCCCTGGATCATCATCGACCGCACGACGCCCGATTCCAGGGCGGGGGCCAGGATGAAGCCGAGCAGCAGCGGCGCGCGTGGCAGGTGGGCCGCCTTCAGGAGCAGGCCGATCACCGAGAACACCGCGATCATCGCCAGGGTCTCGGCCCCGGGGGCGGTCATCAAGGTGGCCGCCACCCCCGCCGCCAGGGCCATAGGCGCGACGGCCTCGCCCCGGATCGAGGCGAACCGGGCCATGGCCGGGGCCAGCAGGATACAGATCGGCGCGGCCAGCAGGTTGGAGCCGATATTGGTCAGGCCCATCAGATAGACGAAGCCCGGATTGGTATCGAGCATGCGCGGGCCGACCTCGACTCCGAGCACGCTGAAGGCCGCCAGCAGGATGCCCATGCCGGACGAGCTGGGCACGCCAAAGAACAGGGCGGGGGCCAGGGCTCCGCCCTCCTTGGCGTTGTTGGCCGCTTCCGGCGCGATGACCCCGGCGATCGCCCCCTCGCCATACGGCACGACCGAGGGCTCGGTCTGACGGGCGTGGCCATAGGCGATCCACACCGCGACGCTGGCGCCCAGGCCGGGCGCCATCCCGACCAGGGCGCCGAGCAGCGAGGTCCGCAGGAGTAGCCAGCGATGACTCAGGGTTTCAACAAACCCCGCCATCACCGCGCCCAGTCCGGCGCCGTCCTTGAGGCCGCGAGGCACGGAGGCGAAGCGCACCGCCAGCTCGGGAACCACGAAACAGGCCTTGACCACGGGGCGGGAATTGATCCCGTCCCACAGGGCCATCGTGCCGAAGGTGAAGCGGGGGTAGCCGCTGAAGGCGTCCAACCCGATGGCGGCGATGATCACCCCCAGACTGGCGACCATCAGCCGCGGCCATGCTGCCGCCCGACAGGGCCGAGATCGCCAGCAGGCCCATCAGCGACCATGGCGCCGTCTCGGGGGCCCCGAATGGCGCGCCGCGCCGAGGGCGACCGGCGCCAGGGTCAACACAGCAGGGCGCCGATGACCCCGCCGGACCGACGAGCCGAGGGTCGCCCCGATCGCCCGGGCGCTCTCGCCCTTCGGGTTGGCGTCGTCGATCACGTCGCGGCCTCGGTGGCCGAGGTGGGCACGCCGAGGAGGATGGCCGGCACAGAGCCGGAGGTGTGGACAACGAATGGAAGGCCACCAGGAACACCGCCCGGCGACCGGCCCCATGGTCACCGCCAGCGGGGTGACCAGCAGCAGTCCGACCGTCCATTGACGCCCGGGTCAGGCCGGCGACCAGGCCGGCCAGGGTGCCGACTTTCAGGGCCAGCAGCACTTGCCCGGGCGAGGCGGAAGCCGCCAGAAACTGAAAAAAGGCGCGCTCACGACGTCACGCGCAAGTCGCGCCGTCCTGGCAAGCCATGGCCCGGCCCATGCGGCCCCGACCCCGTTGGCGCCGGTCGACAGAAGCCGACTCAGGGTGGCGTTGACCGCGGGCCGGGGTCGGCTCCAGCAGAAATCCGGCCGCATTGGCTTCGGTGAAAGGCAGGATCCGCGATGACGGCCGCGAAGCGCTCTCGCCACTGGGCGACCAGGTCGGGCGGCGTGCCGGGCGGCAGGCCGACGATCCGACCTAACTGGGCGTGGGCGTTCATCAGGTCGATCAGGGGCTCGGCATCCGGGCCCTTGGCGAACCGATCGATCGTCGGGGCCTGGCTTCCCTTCTCGGCGCTCAGCCCAAGCACGGGCAGGCGGTTCATTCTCAGGATGATCTTCGAACCGGCCTGTTCCAGCGCAGGTTCCAGCCCGTCCAGCGTGCCGATCACGGCCTCGCCTTCGCCAGAAATAAGCGCCAGGTTTCGGGTTCCACCCCGGAAGCCCGGGACGATCCGGACATTGGCGTCGGTCAGATAGTCCAGGATCCTGCACTCATAATAGGACGATTGGGAGGTCGCCCCGCAGATGAGAATCAAGGGCTTGCGGCGGCCAATCAGGTCTTCGAAACGCTCGACCCCGCTGGCCTTGGTCACGATCAGCACCCGGCGATCATAGTTCAGGCTGCCGAGCCACTGGATCTTGTCCAGGCTGTCGGCCCCGCCCGAGTCGTGCAGCAACGCCCCATAGAGCAGGCCCGTCGACAGGAAGCCGATGGTCAGGCCGTTCGGCTTGGCGGCGACGAGCCTTTGGGACGCCATCTTGCCGTTGGCGCGCCCTTCATTGCTGACTTCCACCGGCTGCCCGAACTTCCTGGTGATGTGGCGCGCCAGGATGCGGGCGATCCGATCCGAGGCTGCGCCGGGCGTGGAGCCGATCAGGATGTGCAGGGGCTGCGACCGCGCGGGCGCGCAGCTTGCCGCGCTGGCGGAAAGCGCGCCGGCGGCAAAGGCTCTTCTCGTCAGCATGGCCCGTCTCCGGCGCGGTGGTCTTCAGAAGCGATAGCGAACCCCGAGGTAAAACTGGCGGCCGGTATGGGTGTATTCTTCCATGCTCAGTCGCTCGCGGGAAATCCACCTTTCGTCGAACACGTCGGTGAGGTTCAAGGCTTCGAGCGTCAAGGTGGCGCGCCTTGAAAGCTTGAAGGTCGCGGCGGCGTCCACGGTCAGGCTTTCCGCCTTGCCCCGCGCGTCGTTGCCGTTGCCGCCCGGCACCGAGCCGATATAGCTGTCCCGATAGGCCGCCGACACGCGCCCGCTCAGGGCGTCGCCTTCGTAGTAGAGCGTGGCGTTCCAGGAATGCGGCGATAGGCCCACCAGGGGCATGACGGTGACGCGCTGGGGCGTCGAGGCGGCGTCAGTGATGTAGGTGATCTCGGACTGGGCGTGGGTGTAGTTGGCGATCACCCCGAGCCGGTCGAAGGGCGCCGGCAGGAAGCTGAACGGCTTTTGCAGGCTGACCTCGTAACCCTTCAGTTCGCCGCCGGCCGTGTTTTCCAGCGTCGCGATCTGGAAGAGGGTGGCGGGGGTGTTGTTGTTGGTCAGCAAGCCGTTCGGAAAGCCGGTGGCGCTGTAAGGCAGCGTGACCGAAGAGGACTGGATGTAGGACCTCAGGTCCTTGAGGAACAGGCCGACAGACAGGATCGTCTCGGCGCCCGGGTACCATTCGAGGTTCAAGTCGAAGGTCGTGGCGCGGATGGGGTCCAGGTCCGGATTGCCGATCGTGATGCTGCGCGCGGTGTTGCTGATCGTGCCGCCCGGCGTGAGGTACGGCAGCTGCGGCCGCGACATTACCTTGGCGACGCTGAACCGGACCAGCAGGTCATCCCGCGGCTCGAGCACCAGGTTGAGGGCGGGCAGGACATCCTCGTAGGTGTGCGACAGGGTCACGAAGCTGGACTGAACAAAGCCGCCGGCGGTCATGTCGGTGCGGGCATAGCGAACGCCGACATCGCCGCGCAGGCGCATGTCGAGCACCTTCGTGTCGAAATCCAGCTGCAAGTAGCCGCTGACGTCCCTTTCGGTCACGTCGCGATTGGCGGCGCGCTGGTTGTCGATACTGACCCGGAAGTCGCCGTAGGCATTGACGCAATTGCAGTTGAGATCGAGCAGGGCAATGATCTTTTCGACATCCGGGGCCAGCCAGGTGCGCGGCGTGCCGGCCGGCATACCCAGATTGCGACCGATCGGATCCACCAGGTGCGAGACGTCGGCCAGACTGATGCCGGCCGGCAGGGCGACAGCGAGATCGCTGGTCCCATTGGTGGTGAAGCGCCGGCGTTCGCTGGTGGCGAAATCGTATTGCTTACCCAGCACCCCGGCCTTGAGCGTCAGGGCGTCATTGAGGGTGAAGTCGCCGTCCAGTCGGCCGCTGCGAAGGCGATTGGTCGTCTTGTTGGGTCGCATGCGCAGCAAGGACGGTTCGCCCTTCGCCTTGCTGGAACTGAAGACCCAGGACGCCGGGCTGGTGACGTCGAAGCCATAGGTGATGGCCGGCAAATTCTGATCGTGTGAGAAATCATAGCCATAGTTCGGGGTGTCGTAGCTTTCGAACGTCACCGTGGTCTGGACCGGATTGTCCTGGATCGACCGCGCGTCGCCATAGGCCGCCGTCAGCTTCAGCCGCTCGCCAAACCGGCGCTCGATCTCCAGCGACACCTGATTGAAGGTGCTGGAGAGCTCATCATACCGGCTCTCGGTGCGGACATCGACATTGTTGAAGGTGGCCGAGATCAGCTGGTTCTTGCCGTCGATGACGGCGTTGCTGACGTCGATCTTGTCGACGCCCTGCAGCGGGCGGGTCAGATAGGTTTCGAGATAGTCCTCGTGCCGCTCGCCGCCGACCTTGGCATAGAGGCCGGTCAGGGTGATCAGGGTCTGGTCGTCGGGACGAAACTGCAGCGCGGCGGTGGCGCCCAGGCGCTCCCACTCATACTGAAGGCGGGCATAGCGGGGGGTGCGGGCGTGCCAGGCGGCATTGACCGCGCTGTAGGTCCCCGCCGGCGTGTTGCACGGGCCGGGGCTGCGGAAACAGCCGCCGGCATTGGTCGGCACCGAGGGGTTTTCCCAGCGACCGGTGCCGGGGCCTTCTTCCAGGATCTCGCGGGCGCTGTAGGCCACCGAGACCAGGGCGCCGAGCCGGCCTTCGAACCAGGTGTCGCTGACCAGGGCGGTGGCGCGCGGGTCGAAGCTGCGCGACAGGTCATTGTAGCCGTACTGAACCCCGCCTGCCGCCGTCAGGCCGGGGTAGTCGAACGGCAGGGCACCGCGCAGGTCGACCGTGGCCCCCAGGGAGCCTTCCTCGGTCTCGGCCGCCTGGGACTTGCGCACGGTGACGCGATTGAACACAGTTTCGGAAGCGAACACCTGGAAGTCGAAAACCGCGTCCCCGATTGGCGCCGCACCGCCGCCGCCAAGGTCCTTGCCGCCTGTGGTGGCCAGGGCTTCAAGGCCATTGATCCGTACGCGGGTGAAATCTGGCGACAGC
>NZ_PEGG01000276.1 GCF_002737765.1 Caulobacter sp. B11
AGCTTAGCCTCGAAACGGTCGTGCTGGTCGAGCACGAAGGCCATGCCGCCGGTCATGCCGGCCCCGAAGTTGCCGCCCGTCGGACCCAGGATCACCACCTGGCCGCCGGTCATGTACTCGCAGCCATTGGCCCCGCAGCCCTCGACCACCGTGGTGGCCCCGGAATTGCGGACCGCGAAGCGTTCGCCGGCCTGGCCCGCCGCGAACAGTCGGCCGGAGGTGGCGCCGAACAGCACGGTGTTGCCCAGCAGGGCGTTGCTTTCCGGAGCCGCCAGGGTGCGCGAGGGCTTGATGACGATCGTCGCGCCCGACAGGCCCTTGCCGACATAGTCATTGGCCTCGCCGGTCAGTTCGATGCGCAGGCCCTGGACCGCGAAGGCCCCCAGGCTCTGGCCGGCCGAGCCCTTGAGCTGGACGGTCAGGTGGCCGGCGGGCAGGCCCTTCATGCCGAACTTGCGGACGATGTGGCTGGAGGTGCGCGAGCCGATCGAGCGGGCGGTGCTGCGGACCGTATAGGTCAGCTGCATCTTCTCGCCGCGCTCCAGCAGCGGAGCGGCGTCGCGGACGATCTGGGCGTCCAGGGTGTCGGGCACTTCGTTGCGGCCGATCACGGTGTTGTAGGGCTTGTTCTGGCCGGGATCGGCGCGAACCAGCAGGGGGTTGAGGTCGAGGTCGTCGAGGTGCTCGCCGCCGCGGCTGACCTGGGCCAGCAGGTCGGTGCGGCCGATGATGTCCTGCAGGCGCTTGAAGCCCAGTCCGGCCAGGATCTCGCGGACCTCTTCAGCGATGAAGCTGAACAGGTTGATGACCTTCTCCGGCGTGCCGGTGAACTTGGCGCGCAGGGCCTCGTCCTGGGTGCAGACCCCCACCGGGCAGGTGTTGGAATGGCACTGGCGCACCATGATGCAGCCCATGGCCACCAGGGAGGCGGTGCCGATGCCGAACTCTTCCGCGCCCAGCATGGCGGCGATGACGATGTCGCGACCGGTGCGCATGCCGCCGTCGGCCCGCAGGACGACGGAGTGGCGCAGGTTGTTGAGGGTCAGCACCTGATTGGCTTCTGACAGGCCCATCTCCCAAGGACCGCCGGCATATTTCACCGAGGTCTGGGGCGAGGCGCCGGTGCCGCCGACGCCGCCGGCCACCAGGATCACATCCGCCTTGGCCTTGGCCACGCCGGCCGCGATGGCGCCGATGCCGGTCATGGCGACCAGCTTCACCGTCACCCGGGCGATCGGATTGATCTGCTTGAGGTCATAGATCAGCTGGGCCAGGTCTTCGATCGAATAGATGTCGTGGTGCGGCGGCGGGCTGATCAGCATGACGCCAGGCGTCGCGTGGCGCAGACGGGCGATCATCTCGGTGACCTTGAAGCCGGGCAGCTGGCCGCCCTCGCCGGGCTTGGCGCCCTGGGCGACCTTGATCTCGATCTCGCGGCATTCGTTGAGATATTCGGCCGTGACCCCGAACCGCCCCGACGCCACCTGCTTGATGGCGCTGTTGGGATTGTCGCCGTTGGGCAGGGGCTTGTAGCGGGCGCTGTCCTCGCCGCCTTCGCCCGAGACCGACTTGGCCCCGATGCGGTTCATGGCGATGTTCAGCATGCCGTGGGCCTCGGGGCCCAGGGCGCCCAGGCTCATGCCGGGGGTCACGAAGCGCTTGCGGATCTCGTTGACGCTCTCGACGTCGTCGGTCGACAGCGGCGCGCGGTCCGAACGCCAGTCCAGCAGGTCGCGCAGCTGGATCGGCTTTTGGGTGCGCAGGCCATTGGACCAGCGGCGATAGAGCTCGTAGTCGCCGGTGTCGCAGGCGCTTTGCAGGGTGTGGATCAGCCGCGCCTCGAAGGCATGGGCCTCGCCCGACTTGCGCAGCTTGTAGAGACCGCCGACCGGCAGGGTCACGACGCCGGCCTCCCAGGCCGTGCGATGCAGCTCGACCGCCTTGGCCTCCAGACCGGCCAGACCGATCCCCGAGATCCGTGACGGCATGCCAGGGAAGAATTCGGCGGCCAGGGCCCGCGACAGGCCGACGGCTTCGAAATTGTAGCCGCCGCGATAGGACGAGATGACGCTGATGCCCATCTTGGAGATGATCTTCAGCAGGCCCGCTTCGATGGCGCCCTTGAAGTTCAGGCACACGTCGCGCAGCGTCTTGTCGCCCATCAGGCCGCGCTCGAGACGGTCCTGGAAGCTCTCCTGGGCCAGATAGGCGTTGACCGCCGTCGCCCCGACCCCGACCAGGACCGCGAAATAGTGGGTGTCCATGCACTCGGCCGAGCGGACGATGATCGAGACATAGGAGCGCAGGCCCTTGGCGACCAGGTGAGCGTGAACGCCGCCGGTCGCCAGGATCATCGGCAGGGCGACCCGCTGGGCCCCGCTGCCTTCGTCGGTCAGGACGATCGCGCCGCAGCCGCGCAGGACGGCGTCCTCCGCCTCGGCCCGGATACGGTCAAGGTTGGCCCGCAGGGCGTCCCCGTCCCGGGCTTCGGGCGCGGGCAGGGGCATGGTGCAGTCGATGACCGCGACGTTCTTTTCGCCCAGCAGCTCATGGATGCGCACAAACATGCCGGTGGTCAGGACCGGGCTCTGCAACACATAGACATCGGCCTGGGCGGCGTCCTGGGCCAGGATGTTGCCGAGGTTCTTGAACCGGGTCTTCAGGCTCATGACGCCGGTTTCCCGCAGGGGATCGATCGGCGGGTTGGTCACCTGGCTGAAGTTCTGGCGGAAGAAGTGGCTGAGCGGTCGGTACTTTTCGGACAGGACCGCCAGGGGCGTGTCATCGCCCATCGAGCCGATGGCTTCCTTGCCGTCCTCGACCATCGGAGCCAGGATCATCTCCAGGTCCTCGAGGCTGTAGCCGGCGGCGGCCTGGCGACGGGTCAGCGCCTCGCGGCCATAGCTGCGCGGCTCCGGGCCCGGCGCGATCTCCTTTTCGAGATCGACCATGTTGCCTAGCCACTCGGTATAGGGGTGGCGGCCGGCCAGTTCGTCGATGATTTCTTCCTCGCCATAGAGCCGGCCTTCCAGCAGGTCGATGGCGATCATCCGGCCTGGCGCGATGGCCAGCTTGCGGGTGATGCGGCTTTCGGCGACGCCGCACATGCCGGCCTCCGAGCCCATGATCACCAGGCCGTCATCGGTATAGGCCACGCGCAGCGGACGCAGGCCCGAGCGGTCCTTGCCGGCCACGACCCAGCGGCCGTCGGTGGCGCACAGGGCGGCCGGACCGTCCCACGGCTCCATCACCGCGTTGCAGTAGGAGTAGAGGGCGGTGTGGCTGGCCTTCAGGTGCGGATTGGCGGCCTCGGGCATCAGCAGGGCCTTGGCCATCGGCGCGTCGCGGCCGGCGCGGACCAGCACCTCGAAGGTGTTGTCCAGGCTGGCGCTGTCCGAACCGCCGGGCTGGATCACCGGTTTGACGTCGTCCCCGAATTCACCGAAGGCGTCCGCCGCCATCTTGATCTCGTGCGACTTCATCCAGTTGATGTTGCCCTTGATGGTGTTGATCTCGCCGTTGTGGGCGAGCATCCGGAAGGGCTGGGCCAGGCGCCATTCGGGGAAGGTGTTGGTCGAATAGCGCTGATGGAAGATCGCCACATTGGCGGCGAAGCGCTCGTCCTTGAGGTCGGGATAGAACTCGTCGATCGCCTCGGCCAGGAACATGCCTTGTAGATCAGGCTCTTGGCCGACAGGGAGCAGATGTAGAACCCGGACAGATTCTGGGCGTGAACGCGCTTTTCGATGCGCTTGCGGCACAGGAACAGCGCCCGCTCCAGGGCCTGGCCGTCCATGTCGCTGGGCGCGGCCAGCATGATCTGTTCGATCTCGGGACGGGTGGCGTTGGCCTTCTCGCCGATCACCGAGGTGTCGACCGGCACCTGCCGCCAGCCATAGATGTAGAAGCCAAAGCGCAGGGCCTCGGCCTCGACGATCGTCCGGCAGGCTTCCTGGGCGTCCAGGTCTGTGCGCGGCAGGAAGATCTGGCCGACCGCGATCGAGCCCTGGCGCAGGGCGTGGCCGGTGCGGCGCACCTGGTCGATGAAGAAGTCCTGCGGCACCGAGACCAGCACGCCCGCGCCGTCGCCGGTCTTGCCGTCGGCGTCGACCGCGCCCCGGTGCCAAAGGGCCTTGAGCGCCTTGATGGCCAGTTCGACGACCTCGCGACGCGGTTTGCCGTCGATGGCGCAGACCAGGCCGACGCCGCAGGCGTCGCGCTCGGTGGTCGGGTCATAGGCATGGCCGTCGATCAGGGCCTGGCGTT
>NZ_PEGG01000277.1 GCF_002737765.1 Caulobacter sp. B11
GGCGCGCGACGACTGCTCGGGGATGGCTCAATGCTGATCGTCGGCGTCGACATCGCCAAGAGCCCAGACATCCTGGTCCCGGCCTATGACGACGCCCAAGGCGTGACGGCAGCCTTCAATCTCAATGTGCTGGCCCGGATCAATCGCGAACTCGGCGGCGATTTCGATCTGACGGCGTTCCGCCACCGGGCGGTCTGGAACCCGATCGAGAGCCGGATGGAAATGCACCTGGTCAGCCTGAAGGACCAGGTGGCGACCGTCGCGGGCAGGGTCGTGAGCTTCACGGCGGATGAGACCATCCACACTGAAAACTCCTACAAATATCGTCCTGAGCTTTTCAGCGAACTGGCGGTCACGGCGGGATGGCGCGTGGTCGAGCAGTGGTTCAGCGACGCGCCACGTTTTGGAGTCTTCGCCCTGGCGGCGTGAGGGCGAGAGGCCCGCCGCAAGTCTTGGGGCCTGAGGGCGTCAAGTGAGCGACCGCAGCCCAGCCCAAGCTGCGGTCTCTGGTCGTCAGATATCCGTGCCGGTGGGGCGCCCGCCGCTGCGCGACGATGAGCCGCCCTTGCGACCGGCATTGGCGGCAAGATCCCGGTCCTTGGCGAAGCTGCGCTTCTCGCTGGGAACGCTGGCCCCGCCCTTGCGCGCGATCTCTCGGCGACGGTCCGGGTCCATGGCGGCAAAGCCTCGGCGGCCGCGCGGCTTTTCGCTTTCGAGGTCCATATGGTGCTCCTAATCGGGACTGGTAACAGGTGTGAACGGAGCAGAACCATCGCTGTAGGGCCGGTCGTCGCCGGGCTCCACCGGAGGGGTCTGCATCGGCTCTTCGTCGGGCGTCTGGCCCGGCTGATAGTCGGGTTGCGTCGGTTCCAGGGGCGGCGGGGCGTCGGGGTCGGTCATGGCTTTGTCCTGCTTGTCTCAAGAGGTAACCGGTGAAGCCGCGATCGGTTCACCCGATGGCCAAGACAAATTTCGCCTGTCACGGCTAGAACCGCCCTCCAAAGGGCGAAATTGGAGGACCGCACATGGCGACTGTCACCGACGCCAAACGGCTATGGCGCCACTGGCGACTGGCCGTGGCCCTTCTGGCGGGGCTGGCTGCCTGGGCCGCGGCGCGAGGCGCGCCGGCGCCGGTGAGCACGCACATCCTGATCGGCTGGGACCTTGGGGCGCTGGTCTATATCGCCCTGCTCTGGCGACTGTTCCTGACCGCCAAAGGCCCCGATGTCAGGCGTCGCGCGGCCCAGGAGGATGAGGGGCCGTCGCTTCTGCTGATCATCGTCCTGGCGGCGGTTATCGCCAGCCTCGGCGCCGTGGTCGCGGCGATGATCCATGCGCGATCAACGAGCGGCGAGACCCGGGGCCTTACGGCGGCTTTCGCTGTCCTGACCCTGATCCTGTCCTGGACGCTGCTGCAGTCGGTGTTCGTCCTTCACTATGCCCACCGGCACTTTGGCGATGGGGCCGCGAAGGGCGGATTCGGCTTTCCGGGCGAGGCCCCGACCACCTATCGTGACTTCATCTATCTGGCGTTCGGCGTCGGCATGACCTTCCAGGTCTCCGACAACGAGGTGCGAACCTCGCGCCTGCGCAATCTGGTGATCGCCCACGCGGTCACGGCCTATTTCTACAACACCGCCGTTCTGGCCCTGGGGATCAACATCATCGCCGGGGTGGTCGGCGCCTAGAGCCTCTCCGGATCAGAGGGACTCATCGGATCCGGACAATAAGGCTCCATCTTCAGGAGCTTGGAGCGCGTTGAGGCGGCGAAGGCGCACATAGTTTCGCCTAGCGCGCTCTGACCCTTATCGCGGTGGCGGTGGGCGATGCCCGCCCTGTCGCCCGAGACCCCGTCGTGATCCGCGCCCCTCGACCGCCGCCTGGACCAGAGTCCTGGGTAGGTCGGCGAGCCGCAGCACCGCGTCACCGTCCTGGTCGAGCAGGGCGAAGCGAGCCTTGGCGGCCCTTTCGGCTTCGTCGCGGGTGATGCGGCGGTTGAAATCGGCGTCGGCGCCCATCACCGGCTGGGGCTCGGCGATGAGGCCATAGGGCGCTGCGCCTTGCAGGGCCCCGCCGACCAGCCCCCGGCCGCGGCCGCCGCCTCGCGGTCCGTCGCCTGGGCCGTCGCCTCCGCCCGGGCCGCGCGGGGGGCGAGCGCCGCCGCTTGAGGCCGGCGCGATCGAGCCGAGGATCTCCGGGGCGATCCGCGACTCGTAGTTCGAGACCTCGGGTCCGTCGATCACGGCGTCTTGGTTGCTGTCGAGCACCGCGAAGAAGCGACGCGCATCGGCGACGAACTCTGTTCGGGACAGAACCCCGTCATGGTCGGCGTCGGCGCCGCTGAACCAGGCGGCGACGGGGTAGGGGGCCTGGCCGTCGGCTCGGAACGGCTCGCCGGCCGGGCTGATGAAGATCTGCCGGCGCGGGGCGGATGGCCCGTCCTCTCGCGGTTCCGGGCCCCGGCCGGGTCCACGATCAGGGCCGCCAGGCGGCGGGCCGGCGGCGCAGGCGGTCAGGGTCAGGGCGCCGGCCGCGACCAGCGCGAGCTTCAGAGGGGACATGGAAAACTCCTTCCCCGCCTATCAAGCCTGGTCGCGTTGCCGGCGGATGTCGCGCCCTCTGCCAAGCTTTGCGGGGCCGCAACAAAGGCGTCGGGCCCGGACCAAACCTGGCCGCAATTCTAGAGCGGCAGGGTCACCCGCGCCCGCAGTCCGCCTTCGGGACGGTTGAGCAGGATCACGTCGCCGCCATGGGCACGGGCCAGGGAGCGCACCACCGCCAGGCCCAGGCCGATGCCGCCGGTCTCGCGATTGCGCGAGGGTTCGCCCCGGAAGAAGGGCTCGAAGACCCGTTCCAGTTCCGATGGCGGCACGCCAGGGCCGTCGTCGTCGATTTCGATCACCGCCTGCCCGGCCTCGGCGAAGACCCGGCCCCGGGCCGAGCCGCCATATTTGAGGGCGTTCTCGACGAGATTGGCGATCAGCCGCTTGAGCGCCAGCGGATCGCCGTTGATCACGATCTTCTCGCCACGCTCGACCACCGCCGCGCCGCCGGTCTCGGCGACCTCGTCGATGACGCTTTCCAGCAGCGAGGCCAGTTCCAGCCGGGTGCGGTCGGCGGGACGGGTGGTGTCGCGAACAAAGGCCAGGGCCGCCGAGATCATCGCCTCCATCTGATCGATATCAGCCGCCAGCTTGCCGCGAATATCGTCGGGCGCCGCCTCGATCCGAAAGCGCAGGCGGGTGAGCGGGGTGCGCAGATCGTGGGCGATCGCGCCGATCATCGTGGTGCGGTCCTCGACATAGCGACGCAGCCGCGCCTGCATCATGTTGAAGGCGTTGGAGGCGGCGATCACCTCGGCCGAGCCCGACAGTTCCAGCGGGGGCGCGCGCGGGTCGCGGCCCAGGCGTTCGGCGGCGTCGGCGAAGGCGCTGATCGGTCCCGACAGCCGCCGCGCGAACAGCCAGGCCAGGGGCGACACGGCCAGGACCGACAGCCCGAGGATCAGCAGGATGCGCTGCTGCCAGGAATCAAAGCGCCAGGGCGGGGCGGGCTTGGGCTCGACCACCATCCACTGGCCGTCCGCCTGGCGAACCCCGAGCTTGAAGCCGCCGAAGATGAACGGCTCTTCGAAGCGGCCGCCGGGCGGGCGCGGCCCGCTACGGGGGCCGGGGCCGTCAGCAGCATTGGGCGGCGGGCCCTCGCCACGCCCTCCGGGCCCGGGCGGCGGACCGCCGGGGTCGCCGCCGCGACGGTCCTCGCCGCCGCGCTTGTCCTGGCGCAGGCTGCGCACGAAGAAGCGGGGGCCATTGTCGGTCAAGATCTCGATCCGGGACGGGGGCACGTCCAGCGCCCTGCCGATCCCGGCCTTGAACTCGGCGCGACGGGGATTGTCCGGCAGGCCCATCCCCAGGGCGCCGCGCTGGCGCAGAATCAGCATGCGGCCGTCGCGGGCCTGCACGCTCTCGCCGGTCTTGAGAACGCGCGAAACCTCGCTGAGTCGATAGAACTCCGGCGGCGGCGGCGGCAGAGTGAAGATCACCACGATGGCAATCAGCTGGGCGGCGACCAGGGTGATGATCACCAGGCCCAGGGCCTGGACGAACAGCGGGGCCGCCGAGCGCGACGCCGCGGGGGCGGGCGGGCTCATGGCGTTCGCACGACCTTGGGCGTGAACATGTAGCCCTCGCTGCGAATGGTGCGGATCAGCTCGCCGCCGCCGCCATCATCCAGCTTGCGGCGCAGACGGCTGATCTGGACGTCGATGGCCCGGTCATAGGCGTCGCTTTCCCGGCCGCGGGCCATGTCCAGCAACTGGTCGCGGGTCAGGACGCGTTGCGGGCGTTCGACGAAGGCGCGCAGCAGCGAGAACTCGCCGGTCGACAGATTGACGACCACCGACTGCGGCGAGCGGAGTTCACGCCGCACCAGGTCCAGCCGCCAGCCGGCGAACTCGCAGGCGGCCGCCATGCCGTCGTCGACGGCGCGGGGCTCCTGCCGGCGGCGCAGCACGGCGCGGATGCGGGCCAGCAGTTCGCGCGGATTGCAGGGCTTGGGCAGATAGTCGTCTGCCCCCAGTTCCAGGCCGACAATGCGGTCGGTCTCTTCCCCCATGGCCGACAGCATGATGATCGCCGGACCATCCTGGGCCGACAGTCGCCGGCAGATGGCCAGGCCATCCTCGCCGGGCAGCATCACGTCGAGCACCACCAGGTCGACGGGCGCACGGGCCAGGGCCTGATCCATGGCGCGCGAATCGGCGGCCGTATCGACCGCATAGCCGTGGCGGCCCAGGAACTCGGCGACCACGTCGCGGATGCCCGGATCGTCATCGACGATCAGGATCCTCGCGCCGACGGCGGGCTCGGGCGCATCGATGCTGGCGGCGATCAGGGCCGGTTCGTGTGAAGTCTCCATGACAGTCTCCTCCCACGCTGCGGTCGCCAGGGGATTTCACGTCTGAAACAGCGATGCAACGCGCCCATGCGATTGAGGCGGCAATCGTTCCAGGAGGTTCTATGTCCCCTCGATCTTTTCCCAGCCTCGCCATGGCCGCCACAACGCTCCTGCTCAGCGTCACTCCCACCCTCGCCACTGCCCAGGTCGGGCCCGGCGGCGGGCGGGGCAATCTCGACCTGAACGGCGACGGCGTCATCACCGCCGAAGAGTTCGAAGCCCAGGGCCAGCGTCGCTTCAAGCGCCTGGACGCCAATCAAGACGGGGCCATTGATCAGGCTGAGCTGTCCCAACGGGGCGAAGGCATGGCCAAGGGTCGGGCCGGCCGCCGGGCCTCCGCGGACGGCCCCCCTGCCCAGGGTGGCGCGCCCGGCCTGCTCTGGCGGCTGGACGTCAATCAGGACGGCCGGATCACCGAGGCCGAGGTCCTCGCCGGCCAGAAGCTCCGCTTCGCCAAGGCTGACGCCAACGGCGACGGCCGGCTTGACCCTGCCGAGGCCCAGTCCCTTCGGCCACGTGGCCTGGGCGCTGGTCCCCGAGGTTAGACCCCGCCTTAGCCCGGCGAGGTGTTCTTGGGCGACTGGAAGTCAGGACCCTCGATGCTCATCGCCTCGATGGCCAGGTCGCTGACATAGGGGTTGGAGCGCCGTTCGGCCCCGAAACTCGACATCGGGCCGTGGCCCGGCACGAAGCGGATGTCCGCGCCCAGCGGCCAGAGCTTCTGGGTGATCGAGTCCAGCAGGTCCTGGTGATTGCCGCGGGGAAAATCGGTCCGACCGATCGAGCCCTGGAACAGCACGTCGCCGACCTGGGCGAAGCGGGCCTCGCGGTGGAAGAAGATCACATGGCCCGGCGTGTGACCCGGGCAGTGGATGACCTCGAACTGGGTCTCGCCCAGGGTCACGACGTCGCCGTCGTCCAGCCAGCGATCGGTCACGAAGCTCTGGGCTTCGGGAATGCCATAGCGCTCGCCGGTCATCTGGATCTGGTCGATCCAGAACTGGTCGTCGGGGTGGGGGCCTTCGATCGGCGCACCGGTCAGGCGCTTGAGCTCGGCCGCGCCGCCGGCATGGTCCATGTGGCCATGGGTGATCCAGATCTTCTCGAGGGTCAGGCCCTGATCCTTCAGCACCTGCATGAGCCGCGGGACCTCGCCGCCTGGATCGATGATCGCGGCCTTCAGGGTCTTGGCGCACCAGACGATGGTGCAGTTCTGCTGCAGCGGGGTGACCGGCGCGATGACGGCGCGGATCGGGGGCTCGGTCTGGCTCAACGGGAACTCCTTGTGCCCGGCAACATAGGGGCTGAAGGCCCGACACGAAAGAAGGCCCGGGATCGCTCCCGGGCCTTCGATCGTTTTCGACGTCGTCGGTGGACTATTTCACGTCGTCTACACCGCGGCCCATGGCCTCGGCCGGCGAGTTCATCTCGGTGTCCTCGGTGATGTCGATGCCCTTGGCCAGCTTGGAATGCCAGAAGCCATAGGCGGCATAGACCACCGCGCCGACGGCGGCATAGCCCGCCAGAATCATCAGCGGCAGCGGGTTGTTGTTCATCGCGTGGATGA
>NZ_PEGG01000278.1 GCF_002737765.1 Caulobacter sp. B11
TACTGGCGTGACAGCGACAGGCCCAGTCCGGCCCCATTGACCCCGGCGCCGGTGCGCTCAACCCGGCGAAAGGCTTCGAAGGCATGACCCAGCTCATCCGCCGAAAGGCCAGGACCGGTGTCGGCGACCTCGATCGCCAACTGGTCGCCCCGGCGCTCGATGCGAACCTCGATCCGGCCGCGCACGGTATATTTCACGGCGTTGCCGACGATATTGCCGATGATCTGGCGGGTCCGCAGCGGATCGCCAATCGCCGCGCCGATCTGCCGATGCTCGAGGGCGGGCTCGACATGGAAGACCAGCTCCAGCCCCTTGGAGAGGGCGTGGGGGCGTTCCAGAAGGGTCAGGTCGCGCGCCAGGCGCACCGGCTCGAAAGGCGTCAGGTCCACGGCCAGGCGGCCCGATTCCGCTGTTTCCGAGTCCAGGGTCGCGTTGAGGACCGCGACCAGGTCCTGGGCGGCGTCGAGGGCGGCGTTCAACTGCTCGCGCGACGGCGCAGCCCGACCGCCCTTGCCGGCGGCGGCGGCCAGAACGTGAGTGACCCCGGTCAGGCCGTTGCGGATTTCATGGCTCAGCGTGGCGACGATGTCGGACTTGGAGCGCGCCGTGCGCTCGGCGGACTCAAGCACGGCTAGGCGGTCTTCGAGCAGGCGCTCATGGTCGCGGGCCAGGGCGTGCTGACGACGCAGCATGCGGTTGAGGATCAGGGCCAGGGCCAGGCTCAGGGCGATCGCGCCCCAGGCCATGACGCCGGCATGACGGCTTTCGGACTTGGCGAACAGGCCCAGCAGCGGGCCCGCCGCGGCGATCGGGGCCGTGAACAGTAGGGCGGGCAGGGAAGGCGAGGCGAAGAAGATACAGACCACGGCGGCGGCGCAGGAAATCAGCAGCAGCGTCTCGCGCGCCGGGCCCGCGCCATCGGCGAAGGCGGCCATCTGGGCCACGGTCAGCGCCCAGAGCAGGCCCGAAAGGATCTGGACTCTTGAACGTCGCCGCAGGTCGGCCGCGGCATCTGACCGCATCCAGGCCACGACCCCATAGAAGGCGCCCCAGTTGATCGCGAAGAGGGTGAAGCTGGCGGCCATCCAGACGGCGTTGGCGGCGAACGAGGCCGCCCAGACGTAAATGGGCAGGCTGACCGCGAAAACCCCAAGGGCGTAAGGCAGCAGGGCCACCTGCGCCTCAAGCGCCAGGGTGGCGTCAGGGGCTTGGGAAGCAGTCTCCTGGGGCGGGCGCTCGGCGAGCAAGTGGCGTTTCCTTGGCTGATGAGCCAGGACACTAGCGAGACACGGTTTGCGCCAAGTTACGCGAGATCGTTAATCCACAGGCTTTGTCTGCAAACAATCATTAAGGCTAACGGTGGATGATTTGATTCCACGCTGATCCCCAGGCAGGGGAGGGAACCCATGGCCACGACGCGCGCCGCCCTGACCGACAACGATATCCGCATGCTCGTCAAGGGTGCGACGGCCGACGAGCGGGCCCTGGCGGCCCACAAGCTGTGCCGAACCATCGACCGGGCCGAACTCGACGACGAGCAGCGCGCCCTGGCCCATGACATCCTGCGGGTGATGGCCGCCGACGCCGCGGAACTGGTGCGTCGCGCCATGGCCGTGACGCTGCGAAATTCGCCGACCCTGCCGCACGACGTCGCCAACCGTCTGGCGCGGGACGTCGAAAGCATAGCGCTGCCGATCATCAGCTTCTCGCCGGTGTTCACCGACGCCGATCTGGCCGACATCATTCGCCAGGGCGGACCGGTGCGGCAGATGGCCGTGGCCAAGCGGCCCAAGCTGTCATCGAAGATCACCACCCTGCTGGTCGAAGACGCGCCCGAGGCCGTCGTGGCCGCGGTCTGCGCCAACGACAACGCCCGCTTCTCGGAAGTCACGCTCCAACGCGCGCTGGACCGCTTCGCCAAGTCCGAGCAGGTGCTGACCGCCGTCGCCTATCGCTCGGCCCTGCCGATGGCCGTGACCGAACGGCTGATCGACATGGTCGGCGACCAGCTGCGCGATCACATCCTGTCGCATCACGCCGTTTCGGCCGAGCGGGTCCTGGACATCATCGTCGGGGCCAAGGAGCGGGCCACGGTCGACCTGATCGACCAGGCCGGTCGAACCGCCGACGCCAAGGCCTTCGTCGCCCATCTCAACAAGGCCGGGCGGCTGACCCCCTCGCTGCTGCTGCGGGCCCTGGCCCACGGCCACATGACCTTTTTCGAATGGGGCGTCGCCGAACTGGCCGGAATCCCCCATCACCGCACCTGGCTGATGATCCATGACGCCGGCGGCCTGGGCCTGAAGGCGATTTCCGAACGCGCGGGCCTGCCGCCCCGGCTGCTGTCGGCCTATCGGGCCGGCGTGGACTCCTTCCATGCCATGGAGCTGGACGGACGTCCCGGTGATCGTGAACGGTTCCAGGAGCGCATGATCCAGCGGTTCCTGACCTCGTCCAGGCGGTCTCGCGGGAGGATACCGACTACCTGCTGGAGCGGCTCGACCGCGTCAGCACCCAGGTCCAGGCCGCCACCGGCTGACGAACAGTTGTTCGACTCCTCTGGGCAAGGCCGCCGACTTGGGTCAAGCTGATTCCATGTCGACCACCCAGGCCAAGCCCATCCAGCCCGCCGCCACGATCCTGCTCCTGCGCGAGGCGCCGGATTTCCAGGTCCTGATGGTCAAGCGGCAT